>JANZYY010000471.1 GCA_026419705.1 Fischerella sp. | reverse complement strand
AGATGTGTATAAGAGACAGCGCTAAGAGAGCAAAAGCGTAAGTTTTCTTCAACATAATATACAAACCACCTTATAACATTGTGTGTGATGGGAGGAATAGTGGCATTGCTAAAATTTAGCAACGCCTTATTTTTTATGCTTTAAAAGCGATAAAAACAGCCAGTGTTTCCCAACGCGATTTGGTTTTGGGCACTGCTAGTGCTGCTAGCTTGAACATTAGCAGAACTGTCTACCGCCGCTCCATTTTGTCCTGTAATCTGAGTAGAACTTTGTGCTTGGTTAGTCGTCGAGGGTTTGGCACAGACGTAACTACGACCACCATAGCGATTCTGTTTGAGAATCTGCTGTTGGATGTTAACGCTATCCGCACTCTGAGAATTTACACTATGATTGACAGCAGCACCATTTTGATCGGTAATCTGGACGTTTTTTTGAGATTGAGATTGTTCGCCCGCAAACGCTGCGGTGGGAGCAATTAACAAACCAGCAGCTAATATACTGAAAGCTAAGGATTTTTTTAACATAATTCCTAGACCTCCTTGCTTGTGTTTTCATGTCAGAAAACTGGCGTTACTTGTGGTGCAGTAACGCCTTCTGATTCGATGAATTAGCAGCCAGTTTTACGAAGTGCAACTTGGCGCTGAGTGCTCTCGGTGTTGCTGTTTTGGGCGTTAACAGAACCGTCTACCGCCGCACCGCTTTGTCCTGTGAACTGAGCAGAACGTTGTCTTTGATCGACAGATGAGGTAGGAGCACACCAGTAAGGGCTATAGCGACTTCCTCTTTGAAATTGCTCTTGGCGGTTGCTGCTATTCGAGTTTTGAACGTTTACGCTACCACCAACAGCAGCACCTTCTTGCACTGTTTCCTGAATATTTTCTTGAGATTGTTCGCCAGCAAACGCTGCAGTGGGAACAATTAACAAACCAGCAGCTAAAAGACCGAATGCAAAAGACTTCTTCAACATGTTGTTAGACCTCATCAGTTGTGTGTTGTTTGGGTGTTGTGTGTTTTCGGTCAGAGGGTTTATACCTATCACTCCTTGTGTAGGTTATTTTTTTTCTCGACCTTCAGGAGTTTTTTTAAGTGTGTCTGTTTGTTTTGTTAATGAGAGCTACAAAGTCAAATCTGTTCATTCCGGATTAGTCTGAAAGATTTTTGGAAAAAACTGTTTTTGCCTTGTCAGCCCTCAATTTGAACCTCTCTATCAAGCAACTTCTTACAGAAGTTGGGGCAAGGAATAGGGTGTAAAAATAAAGGGATCTTCTCCCCTTAACCCTTTTGCCTTTTACCACCTCTGACGAAAGTTATTTTTGCAAGAGGTGTAAAATAGTGACGAGAGTTACACTTAATAGTTTTAACCAAAAAACTTAAGTGCCGTCAATAGCTTGGTTAAATTTGTTGGGCGTTAGATTTTTTTGGTGCTAGGATCTACCACTATAGATATAGGTAAACTATAAGTGCTGTAGCTGTGAAACAGAAGGCAAAACCAAGAATCGCTTTTCTACGAGAAAAGGCAGGGTTAACCCAGCTGGAATTGTCACGTCTGGTCGGCGTGACTGAAAGCACTATCCAAAATTGGGAAAGTGGTAGGACTGGGACAGAACAAATAGAACGAATCATTAGGTTTTGCAAAGCGCTGAATTGCCAAGTAGAAGACCTAATTGAGTATGTGAGCCACTCACCACCAGAGTCGGCTGTAAAACCCAGTTCCTTAAGTGATATACATAATTTGTTGGGAACCGACGATCCTTCAGCGATCGCCGAAACCGACTCGACCGCAGATCAAAAGCGGCAAGTTAGTCATTAGTAAAATAGTTATTTGTTGGTGGTTGGTGGTTAGTGATTATTTCTCCCCTTTCCCACTCTCCCCCAGTCCTTCTATATCCTCCTAGCTTGCAACCACAATTCATCTACTGTCACAAATTGATAGCCTTGTTGCAATAGTTGGGGAATCAGAAGTCTTGTGATTTCGGCTACATCTTCTCCACCGCAAGCGCCGTCGTGCAACACAATAATGGAACCGTTGGTTACCTCTTTGAGTACTCGCCGTACAACGGTAGTAACTCCTGGTCTTACCCAGTCTTCTGGTACGACGCTCCACATTACAGTTCTGTAATTCCACTGTTGTAGTAATTTCAAGGTTTTGGGTGTAAATAAACCGTTAGGGGGTCGCACATCACGTACTTGTTCAGGTTGTAGGTTACAAGCATCATAAACCGCTGCTTGGGTTTTTTCTAAGCTGTCTCTGAGATCGTGAGGAGAAAGCAAAGGAAAATTGCGATGATCGTAACCGTGCAGTCCAACCCAGTGTCCGCGCTCGCATATTTCTTTGGCTATACTGGGTGAACGGTTAACACAAGCACCCAACCAAAAGAAATTTGCTGTAATTTGGTAACGGTCTAATACTTGTAACAGTTTGGGTGTGTATTGTGGATGAGGGCCATCATCAAATGATAGGGCGATCGCTCTAGAATTACAATCACCTTCCCAAAGACAACTGGGAAACGTTGGTTTGAGAAGGGGGTACAAAACCGGAAATAGAGGATAAAGCTGCATATTGAAGAAACCTCCTTGGGAAGGGACTGAGGCATAAAAATTACAATTATGAATTATGAAATTTTCAGCATATCGGCTTTTTTCTTGGCAAGGCTTGACCAGCGAGCAAAAATATAGTACATTTGTTCCAAAAACTATTCTTACATAAAAACCAATTATTCCCGAACTAGGGCATACTAAATGAAGCTATCGAAACTCGATTTGAGCAATATAGCAGCTATTGTTGGATTTAAATGATTAACTAGAGTTTGTGGAAATTCCTGTACCAGTCGAGGCTTTTAAAGGACTACAAAATTTGCATGAGATTGTAGCTGAAATCAACCGCAATGTTGCCAACTAATTTACCAATAGCGAATGTAGTGGTATATGACGACAACAAAAATATCCAACAAATTGACTTTCAGAACAATGTTGTCTACTTGTATTGGAGTGTAAATTCAGTTAACAAATATTTCTGAAAAAAAATTAGAGGGAAACATCAGTTATAGCGTATAGATGATAACTCTTGCCGAGCATTTAATCAGATTAAGTTCACTTGATTACCCCTAGCTCTCTCAAAAAGAGGATAATAAATAACTCAAATTCTCCTGAATCACAGAGGATTTAGGAGGATATTTGAGGATTTACATGCTAAATGAACTGTACTTTTTGAGTGTTCCTGGTGCTTCTGGCTAATTGCTAATTTCTATTAGCGATTAGCCTTTACCTTATTTAAGGTTGATTTTTGATCGCGGTTTGATGTTTGGTATTTATTCCAACCAACCAACAACTACCCACAAACAAAAATCACCCTACATCTTCACAACTTCCTCAAATTGTTTATTTAGATTCAAAAATAAAGCCTGTTTATCTATGCCCTAAAGTTGCTCTACCTTCCATAGCTTAAATAGACAGGAGAATTAGAAGCTGAGAGGGGATAAATTATGACTAAAACTATTTTTAATTTAACTCTGCCAGTGGTTGTTAGCCTTATAGAGGATGTTTTGGAAACTTATCCTCATCATCCCTATCAGCAAGCTTTCTCTATACCTGACTTTCGCCAAGAACTAATTGCTCATGTTCTGAGTCGCGTATCCAATTGCTACGTAGTTGTAGAAGAAGGTGAGCAACCATCAGTCAACTATCAGTCTCTAGCTTGCTCACTCAAAGAAAGGTCATGTATAGAAGATTTGATTCATGAAGGCATTGAAAAAATTATGTACAAACGGGATAAACAGTTAAGCTTGCAAATACCAGAAGAAATCGATCCTGGGTTAGCTCCTTCTCATTGGTTTGGTTGAAACAAAGGGATTAGAGGCTGGTAAATAATCCTTGCTGTCTTTTTTGAATCAGATCGGCGATTTTTTCAAGAGCGATCGCTACTCTATTCTCAGCAATTGGTGACAAGCGATCGCCCAGTTCAAAATTTTCTCCTGGTACAATTACCCACCAAGCTTGGGGACAATGTCCATAAATAGCTTTGGTGAGAGCGAGAAGCGCTTGTGGATCGCCCGTATGCCCTGCGAGAAAATTAGTAGCGGTAGGTAAGAGCGATTTTACTTGCACATCATAACTTTCAGAAGTTAAACAGGCATCAACAAAGATTACCAAATCAGCACTTGCCAAAGTTTCAGCAAGTTCAGGGGTAAGTTGGTGAATGCTAAGGGACTTTACATTTGGTAAATTTTTGGAGGCAATTTTTTCTGCTACCTGTTGTCCAATTGCATCATCACTACGCAAATCATTACCGTAACCAATCACTAAAACATTACCGTTCATAACTTAATTGCGCCAGACTTCATTCAGAACAGTCCCATCTGCTCCTACTAATTGAACGTGCAAAGGCATTTGTCCGATTGCATGGGTTGAACAGCTCAAACAAGGATCGAATGCGCGGATT
>JANZYY010000470.1 GCA_026419705.1 Fischerella sp. | reverse complement strand
GTGTTGCTTCTCATCTGGTAGGTAACGAACTACAACGGATGATTCAAGCCTTCAGTTCAGGTGAAATTTCAGTTGCTACCGACATTCATCTGCGGCTTTTCCCATTATTTAAAGCTTTGTTTGTGACAACGAACCCGATTCCAGTCAAGAAAGCATTACAACACCAAGGCTGGCAGGTTGGTTCAACTCGTCCGCCGCTATGTGAAGCTGACGCAAAAGTCACTCAACACCTAGAGGTGGTGATGAAAGAACTTTATTTACTTTAATTAGAAACTAAAATATAGGAAATTTTTGTACTCAAACACAGCTAAAGATACACAAGACAAATTCTTAGGTAATTTTGACAATGTAACAGGTACATAGCCTGTGCTACGACGAAATTACTAATAGTTCCTTGTTATGTAAATTTTATTTTAATGAACATATCGAAACAATAGAAAATCTCATAGAAACTGGACTACTTACAAGCAGATCTTTATAGACAGACCTCTAAAATCTCAAAAATTTAACCACAAACAACAATATCAGGAGAAAATGGCTAAAAACGAAATTAACTCCGCCCTCAAAATTATTCCTTTGGGCGGGTTGCATGAAATTGGTAAAAATACTTGCGTGTTTGAGTATGAAGATGAAATTGTCTTGCTAGATGCAGGATTGGCATTTCCTACGGATGGAATGCATGGAGTCAACATTGTCCTTCCGGACATGACTTACGTGCGGGAAAATCGCCACAAAATAAAAGGTATGATCGTTACCCACGGTCACGAAGACCATATCGGTGGGATTGCTTTTCACCTCAAACAATTTGAAATTCCCGTGATTTACGGCCCCAGGCTTGCAATGGCAATGCTAGAGGGCAAATTGGAAGAGGCGGGAGTCCGCGATCGCACAGAATTAAGAAGCGTCCTTCCTCGTGATGTGGTGCGAATTGGCAAACACTTTTTTGTAGAATATATTCGCAACACTCACTCCATCGCCGATAGTTTCACCGTCGCTATCCATACCCCTCTCGGCGTAATTATCCACACTGGAGATTTTAAATTTGACCATACCCCTGTAGATGGTGAACGTTTTGACTTGCAGCGCTTAGCCGAACACGGTGAAAAAGGCGTTCTGTGCTTGATGAGCGATTCGACTAACTCAGAGGTACCGGGATTTACACCTTCAGAAAGTTCAGTTTATCCCAACTTGGAGCGGATTTTCACCCAAGCCCCTGGGCGGCTATTCGTAACCACCTTTGCTTCCAGCGTGCATCGTATTAACATTATTTTGCAGTTGGCGCAAAAGTATAATCGTGTGGTCTCAGTTGTTGGGCGTTCGATGCTGAATTTGATTGCTCATGCGCGCAATCTTGGTTATATCAAATGTAATGACGACTTGCTTCAGCCGTTGCACGCCATTCGAAATTTGCCAGATGAAAACGTGCTGATTTTAACTACTGGTTCCCAAGGTGAACCGATGTCAGCCCTGACGCGCATTGCTAACAAAGAACACCCCCATATTAGAATTCGCCCAGGAGATACAGTCGTATTCTCAGCCAACCCGATTCCTGGAAATACCATTGCTGTGGTCAACGTCATTGATAAATTGATGATGCAGGGTGCGAATGTTGTTTATGGTCGGGAAAAAGGTATCCACGTTTCAGGTCACGGTTGTCAGGAAGATCAAAAGCTGATGTTGGCATTGACTCGACCCAAATTCTTCTTACCTGTTCATGGTGAACATCGAATGCTAGTTAAACACTCCCAGACAGCGCAGAGTATGGGTATCCCGCCGGAAAACATGGTAATTATACAGAATGGTGATGTTATAGAATTGACAAAAGAATCAATTCGCATCGCCGGGAAAGTACCATCTGGTCTGGAACTAGTGGATACTTCCGGTTCTGGTATGGTTAGTGCCAAAGTTTTGCAAGAACGGCAGAAGATGGCAGAGGAAGGAATTGTCACTATTGCAGCAGCAATTGATTGGAGTGGCAAACTCATGGCTAAACCAGAAATTCACCTGCGGGGTGTAGTAACGAGCATTGAGCGATCGCTCCTGCAAAAGTGGGTACAACAGCGGATAGAAGAAATTCTCAGCCTGCGCTGGTCAGAATTTGCCCAAGGTTTTGAGAGTGACCAACCAGAGGTAGATTGGAGTGGATTGCAAGAAGTACTAGAGCGAGAAATAGCGCGTTCCATCCGTCGCGAATTGCAATGTCAGCCAAGCGTGACATTGTTGATGCAAATTCCCGATGAGCCGCCTGCGAAAGTTACCGATGGGAGAAGGCGGCGCACGCGTACGGCAGCTCAGGTAGCTTCGTAAGGAACTAGAAATATAAATAGGTAGGATGTGTTAGCGCCAGCTAACGAACCAGAATATTGAATTGCGGTGCGTTCTGACTGTTGTCCTAACGCACCCTACTTTTTTATGGGAAGAGTTAATTAATCCATATATAAACCAAAAGTAAAGTTAACACCGTTACTGGTACGCCAAAGCGCAGATGCTCCCAAAAGGTCAGCTTGTAACCTAACTCAGCAGCGGCTTCCACAACTATTAAGTTTGCGACTGCACCAAACAAAGTTAAATTTCCTGCTAAAGTTGACCCTGCAGCTAATAATAGCCAAAACTGGGTATCATTTTGAGAAATTAGAGGTTGCAGCAGAAGTACCGCAGGAACATTTGAAATTAAGTTCGACAAAATCGCTGTTACTCCCAAAAGACCAGCAGCAGAGTTGACTGCATAGGTAAAGGGCTTGAGCAAATTCAACTTCTGTGTAACTCTACTCAAAATAAACAGTCCGGAAAACATCACCAGCAGGTTCCAATCTACTTTTTTGAGAATGCGCTGTGGTTTGATCCGGCGCGTCACGAGTAATAAGCTAGCAGCGACTAAAGCAGACTCTGCTAAAGGTAAACCGACAGTAAAGGCAATTAACAATCCGGTGGTTATTGTTAAGCTTTTGTAAAACAGGGGTTTGAAGATACGCTGGTTCCCGGTGAGCAAATGTTCGCAAGGCACAATTGAGCGTACATTTGGATAAAGCAAGCACAGTAGAATTACCTGAATTGCTAAGCCTGTTACTGCAATTGGAGCCATTGCCCGCATAAAATCCAGGTATCGGATGCCTGAGAAGGAGCCAATCAAGATGTTTTGAGGATTACCGCTCAAAGTGGCGACAGAACCAATATTAGTTGCTCCCGCGATCGCCAATAAATAAGGTACTGGGTTCAATCTCAAGGCTTGAGTCAGGCTCAAAGTCAGTGGTGTAAAGATTAGCGCCAAAGTGTCATTCAGAAAAAAGGCAGAAAAAATACCACTACCAAAGGTTAACACCACTAGTAAGCCGAAGGGGCTGCGGGTAAAACGCAAAAGCAGCGACAGTACTTGTGGGAAAAACCCTGCATAGGAGAGGTTGGCGTTAACCACCATCATGCTCAACAAAAACACTATCGTGGTGACATCAATCGCATCCCATGCTTCCTGTAAATTCAGTACACCCAGAGCAATCAAAAAGGCAGACCCCACTAGGGCAATTGTGGCACGGTTCATGCGTAAACTAGGCAAATAGCCCAATGCCAAACCCAGATAGGTCAGTCCCAAAACACCATAGATGGCAAATTTGTAAATCTTTGGTAACATCATTAGTTGGTCATTGTTCGTTGAGCTAGAGCTAGAAATCACAAAAGATAAAGAATGACCTCTAAATAGAAAGTATTGACTTTAACTAATGTGTATTTACTACCAACCTTAGTGATGAATTTTCTGCAAAAAAAGTTTGTAAATGTTACATTAATATCTGTCCAAGGGCAGATGTCTTTATTAAAATTTAAACTATGTCAAGTTATGAACAAAATCCTACCATCACACTTCCGATTCCAAGGAAATTGCGATTAACTTGACGTATTAACTAAGTAGGTTCCGATCGAAGCGGCTGCTTAAAGACAAGACAGCATATCTGTCAGGACAAGAATCTTCCGGGAAATGCCGTTACTAGGTTGTATATCTTCACCGGAGTGGTGAAGACCCTCAAAGAAAAAGAGGAGTAAATGATGAAGGTATTTGATAATACCACAAAAAAGATTTTTTTTGCTAGCTGGGTATCGCTAAATCCAACCGCAGCTAGTCATGCTAAAGTCATTGGGCCGCGCCGTCCAGTATCTAAGCTTCATATTGATCTTCTCCAGCCTTTGCGTCAGTGGCTAGACCGCTTTCAAGTCCGCGATCGCCGACTAGCGCACCGCTTATGCCAATATATTCCTGCTCAGTGTCCCTTCGAGCGTGATGTCAAGTTATTTGGTAGAACCTTGTTGCACATACCCCCAATGTGCAAGCTCAACCCTTTGTACGAAGAAGTAATGAGCTTGCGTTTCCGAGCGCTGTGCTATCTAGCTGATGAATGCGGTGAGGATGTATCGCAGTATTGTTAGTAGTTAGTAGGGGCGGGTTTGAATAGATATCATGTCTTTTGAAGGTCAAAAGTTTGATAGCTAAAACCGCCCCTAAAGTAGT
>JANZYY010000469.1 GCA_026419705.1 Fischerella sp. | reverse complement strand
TCGCTGGAATTGGCTTAACTACTATGACTTTAGCCTCAACAACCTCCTAAGATTGGGCTTTAATGATATCCGCCTGCGAGACCAACATCTCCCAGGAATTGTTACCACATTAGCATGGTATCAGTGGAGTTTAGGCATACTTTACATCACCCTACTTTTATGGACCCTTTCCCGCACAATTCCAGGATTGAACTTACTAATTTATTTGAAGTAGTAGAAAGTCGAGAAGGGGGAGTGGGGGATGGGGAATTGGGCATAGTTAACAACCACTAACCACTAACCACCAACCACTAACCACCAACCACCAACCACCAACAAATATAATGTCAAGATACTTGAAACTAATCGGATTGTTTTGGAGTACAGCCATAGCAGCTGAGATGGAGTATCGCGTTAACTTTCTTTTAGCTGCCCTCAGCAGTATAGGCAATTTAGCAGGTAGTCTGTTTGGATTATTTTTATTTTACGGAAAAGGTTACACCTTCGCTGGCTGGTCATGGGAAGCAGCTTTACTAGTGTTGGGAATTTTTACTCTGTTGCAGGGTTTTTCTGCTACTTTTCTGGCTCCTAACCTGAATCGCATTGTCCACCATGTCCAGGAAGGAACACTAGATTTTGTACTATTAAAACCCATTCACAGTCAATTTTGGCTTTCTACCCATATCCTCTCACCTTGGGGACTGCCAGATTTAGTTTTTGGCGGCATACTTATTGGTTATGCAGGTACAAAACTCGGTTTAGGAATAGATGACTATTTGTTAAGTGCAGTTCCCTTGTTTTTTGGCTTAGTGATGCTTTACAGCCTGTGGTTTATGCTGGCAGCCACTAGCATTTGGTTCGTCAAAATTTACAACGTCACCGAGGTGCTAAGGGGTTTGTTGGAAGCTGGCAGATATCCGATGGTTGCTTATCCTACCGCTTACAGATTTTTTTTCACCTTTGTAGTACCTGTGGCGTTTTTAACTACAATACCGGCGGAAGCAATGCTGGGTAGAAGTGAAATTACTTGGGTGTTGGGTGCGGGCGTGTTAGCACTGGTGTTGTTTTTTGCTTCAACGTGGTTTTGGCGGTTTGCGTTGCGGTTTTATACTAGCGCTTCGAGTTAGCAACTGGTACAAAAGTTCTGACGCCGATGCTTACTACAACCGAGGTCTTACCCACTCTAATCTAGGAGATAAACAGGGAGCGATCGCAGATTATCAAAAAGCCGCAGAAGGCTTACACGCGAAACATATTTTTGTTGTAGAGACGTGCCATGGCAGACCCGGTCAGTATTTACATATATCGTATATCGCCATTAACGTGAAAGGGTATGAGAGGTAGGGGTGTTAAGGGGTCAGAGGTAGGGAGGCAAAAGGCGGCGAGGATAGTAATATTTCTGTCTATATTCTACAAGTGTCAGCAGAGGCAAGCTGATGAAATTTCCACTGCCAGTACTGATGATTTTCATTCTATTGATTTCTGGTTGCGATCGACAAATAAATCTCAATAGCAGCGCCGCTGAACTGAAAGAATCAGAATCTGACACGGAAGCCAGATTGATTGCTGTCGGCGATCTTCTCATGCATATGTCTGTGATTCGTTCGGGTTACAACCCAAAAAAGAAAGTTTATAACTTTAAGAACATTTTTAAGCAAGTCAAGCCGATTATTTCCACAGGAGATTGGGCGATCGCTAATCTTGAAACAACCGTAGCCGGGTCTAAATTGGGTTATTCAGGATATCCTCTTTTTAATGCGCCAGCACAAATAGTAGATGCAGCTAAGTGGGCTGGCTTTAATGTCTTAACAACTGCAAATAATCATGCATTAGATAAAGGAGAAAAAGGACTGATTAACACAATTAAAAATATTCGTACACGGGGAATTGTGCCCGTTGGTACAGCTACCTCACCTCAAGAAGCTTCAAAGATTTTAATTATTAAGAAAAAAAATATTTCTATGGCGATTATGGCTTACACCTATGGAACAAATGGCATTCCTATCCCCAGAGGAAAGAATTATCTAGTCTCGCTCATAGATGAAGATAAAATCCTCAAAGATATCGCCAGAGCCAGGAAACAAGGAGCCGATGTGGTCACGATTTGTCTTCATTTTGGCACAGAGTATCAGCGTCTACCCAACGCCCAGCAGAAACGACTGGTGCGGAGGTTGATTAGAGGCGGAGCTGACATTATTCTTGGCAGTCATCCTCATGTAGTTCAACCTTATCAAATCTTCAAAGTCCGGGGAAAAGATAAGAAAATTAGAACTAGAGTTGCCATTTATTCAATGGGCAACTTTATTGGTAATCAAGTTGGAAAATATAGAAACTTGGGAGTAATTTTTTCAGTCAAGCTACGCCGACGCTTTCCAGAAGGAAATGTAGAAATTACTCGAGTGGAAGCAATTCCCACTTGGATTTATAAATATAAACGGAATAATCAGTTGAAATTTCGCGTTTTGCCAATTGAAGCCGTTGTCAGTAATCCAAATGATACATTCCTGCCAGAACCTATGTATCGAGTTCTAAACAATTATTTTCTAGACATCAATAGCCACCTCAAATCCCTAAACAATAAAAAATAAATTTTCAGCTATACAATAACTTGGGCTATAATTGGTTTGCAACTAGAACTTAAATAGTTCAAAGTTTAACCATTTTTTATAGTTGAATTAATCTTTTCATAACCTATTCTTAACCAAAAAAAATGTAGTTTATATCTCATGCTGGTGTTTCAGTAGAAACCGATGTTAAATAGAAAAATATGAATCTTTATATCATCATCTTGAATAAAGTCGTCAGTTGTGATATGCGCAGTTACATCTAGTCGTATGTGCTGTAGCGATCGCCGAAACTGTCACTCAGGATGGTAGTTCAAAGCGCAAAAACCAGCATTTCCAATTGTTTTGAGTGTCAGCTGTTTAAAAACAACTTAGTTGCAATCAAGATTTAGCATCAACGGAGCAAATACCATGGTGGTCAAGGGAATGAAATTGGGGCTTAATCGCTTTACGTTGGCGGTCTCATTAGCACTAACAGCAGCGACTTTAGCTGTACCAATGCCTTCAGTCAAATCTCAAGGTACAAACACCATTACTATTGATGGTTCCAGCACTGTCTATCCAATTACCGAAGCAGTAGCGGAAGACTTTCAAAAGCAGAAAAAAGGTGCGGTTAAAGTTACGGTTGGTGTTTCTGGGACTGGAGGCGGTTTCAAAAAGTTCTGCAACGGACAAACAGATATCTCTAACGCTTCCCGACCCATCCTTGCTAAAGAAATGGAGGCGTGCAAAAAAGCTGGTGTTGAGTACATCGAACTGCCAGTGGCTTACGATGCTTTGACAGTCGTTGTCAATCCCGCCAACAACTGGGCAAAAAGCATGACTGTGGCTGAGCTGAAAAAAATCTGGGAACCAGCAGCACAGGGCAAGATTAAAAATTGGAACCAAGTACGCCAAGGATTTCCGAACGCTCCCCTCACCCTCTACGGTCCTGGTCCAGATTCTGGTACATTCGACTATTTCACCGAAGCCGTTAATGGTAAGAGCAAAGCCAGCCGTACTGATTACACACCTAGCGAAGACGACAACGTACTAGTTCAGGGGGTTAGCCGCGATAAAAACGCCCTTGGCTATTTTGGCTATGCCTATTACGCAGCTAACAAGAACAAAGTGAAGGCTGTAGCAATTGATGGT
Source organism: Fischerella sp. (assembly GCA_026419705.1). Classification (GTDB taxonomy): domain Bacteria; phylum Cyanobacteriota; class Cyanobacteriia; order Cyanobacteriales; family Nostocaceae; genus PCC9605. Next base: position 828 of record JANZYY010000469.1, on the reverse strand, counting down.
GGCAAAGGTCCGGTGTTGCCCTCCAACGAGACAGTAGAGAATGGAACTTACCAACCCCTGTCTCGACCCATATTTATTTACGTTAACGCCAAAGCGGCGCAGCGCCCAGAAGTGAAGGAATTCGTTGAATTTTACCTGAACAACGGTGCTAAATATGCACGAGAAGTTAACTATGTTCCTCTACCAGCCCAGGCTTATAAGCTCGCACTAGGACATTTCCAAAAGCCCAAGCTCGGTACTGTTTTTGGTGGCAAGGAAGCAGTAGGACTGCAAATTACCGAGCTGCTACAACGGGAGGCACAACAGTAGACTGATTGCAGAAGTTAGGGGAAAGGGGAAAGGGGCATCGTTAAGAAACCAATCCCCAATCCCCATTTTCAAGACTCTGGGCTGAATAAAGTGTTAGCATTCCATGTACCAGCAAGCTGAGACGTCTAAACAAATTTCCATATCCCCAAAGTTACTGCGGGATGTACAAGAACGGGTGATAGAGTTCCTGTTATTACTTGCAGCTCTATCTTCAGTCGCAACAACTGTTGCAATTATTGTTTTATTGATATATGAATCTGTAGTATTTTTCAGTAAAGTTTCTATATGGGAATTTCTGACAGAAACCCAATGGTCGCCTTTGTTTGCTGATGCCCGCTATGGAATCCTACCCCTTATTTCTGGAACTTTGGTGACAACCGCCATCGCTTTATTAGTAGCAGTACCGATGGGTACGATAACGGCGATTTATTTGAGTGAATTTGCTGATGATCGGGTAAGGGAGGTAGTTAAACCCTTCCTAGAGTTACTAGCAGGTGTTCCTACGGTAGTGTATGGTTA
>JANZYY010000468.1 GCA_026419705.1 Fischerella sp. | reverse complement strand
TCACCACTGACCCTGGCAAAGGATTTATTGACCGGATGATTGCCCTAGTAGAGGGGGCTGAACGTAGCAAGACACCAAATGAAATTGCTTTGACGGTGTTACTGGCAGTTCTGAGCCTGGTATTTCTGTTTGTTGTAGTCACACTACCATCAATTGCCAACTATGTGCAAAGTCCAGTCAGTGTGGCAATTTTAGTAGCATTATTAGTGGCACTGATTCCAACGACTATAGGTGGTTTACTCAGTGCGATCGGTATCGCTGGCATGGATCGAGTTGCCCAGTTTAATGTGATTGCCACCTCCGGACGAGCAGTAGAAGCTTGTGGCGATGTTAACTCCTTGGTTCTTGACAAAACAGGTACGATTACCTTAGGAAACCGATTGGCAGAGGGTTTCATTCCTGTCAACGGTCACACCATGCAGGAAATTGCTTATGTGGCGCTAGCAGCAAGTATATTTGATGAAACGCCGGAAGGAAAATCGATTGTCCGCCTAGCGGAAAAATTGGGGGCAAGTATTGATTTTGATCGTGAAAAAGCTGAAGGAGTCGAATTCTCTGCCAGAACTCGCATGAGTGGTACAAACTTACCCGACGGGAAACAAGCACGTAAGGGGGCGGTAAATGCGATCAAGGGATTTGTGCGATCGCGTAGCAGCCCCTCTGGAGCATTGCGTAGAGGTCAAGATACTCCAGAACTAGATTCTGCTTACGAGTTAGTTTCCCAGCAAGGAGGTACACCTTTAGCAGTTTGCCTGGATGGTGAAATCTACGGTGTGATTTATCTCAAGGATATTGTCAAACCGGGAATACGCGATCGGTTTGAGCAATTGCGGCGCATGGGAGTACGTACCATCATGTTGACTGGCGACAACCGCATTACTGCTTCTGTCATCGCTAAAGAGGCGGGAGTCGATGAGTTTATCGCCGAAGCTACCCCAGAGGATAAAATCGCTGTTATTCAGAGAGAACAAGCGGAAGGCAAACTGGTAGCAATGACGGGAGATGGTACAAACGACGCACCAGCATTAGCACAGGCTAATGTCGGAGTAGCAATGAATACAGGTACCCAAGCAGCCAAAGAAGCGGCGAATATGGTTGACTTGGACTCCGATCCAACCAAACTAATCGATATAGTTGGTATTGGTAAACAATTGCTGATTACTCGCGGAGCATTAACAACATTCTCCATTGCCAATGATATTGCTAAGTACTTTGCGATTATCCCAGTTTTGTTTGCTTCTGCTCATTTGGAAAGTTTGAATATTATGAAACTGACCAGCACTAATTCTGCTGTACTGTCGGCACTAATTTATAATGCTTTGATTATTCCTGCGTTGATTCCCTTGGCACTAAAAGGTGTGAAATTTAGACCGCTCACATCCAATCAACTGCTGCAACGCAACATTTTTATTTATGGCTTAGGTGGTGTGATTGCACCGTTTATCGCGATTAAGTTAATAGATCTGGTCATTACAGCAATAGGATTGGCTTAGTACTATGCAAAGCTGTAGTTAGAAGACGAACCACAAAGTACACAAAGAGCACAAAGGAAAATGTTGGAAGAGAGTATGAAAATAAGAAGAGAGTATGAAAATAATTAATTTACGATGCAGGTTTTTACCTGCGGATTTGTTAAAAGCTATTTCTTTTATTTGGTCGCAATGGCGCAGGCAAAAATTACCATTGGCGATTTTTATTAGTTTGTGTGTAAATTTGGTTATTGCTCCTATTGTTTATGCAGCTGCTGATGGTGCTTTGCAGCGTCGTTCGGCCTGGGCTATAGGCGTTTTGGGATTTGTTACCTTGGCACTTATCATCTATCTATTTTTTGTGATTTTTCAACCAGAACGCTTCTAAATAGAAAGCAAAAGTCAGAAGGAATCTATGTATATTATTCGAGAAATTGCCAGGGCGATTCGCATGACTTTACTTTTGTGGTTATTGACAGCAATTATTTATCCTGTCGCAATTTTAGGTGTAGGTCAAATATTTAAATACCAGGCAAATGGTAGCATCATGCAAAATATCCAGGGAGAGAAGATTGGTTCGGCTTTGATTGGTCAACAGTTCCGATCTGACCGCTATTTTCAAGGGCGTCCCAGTACTATTAGGTATAGCCAAGGAAAACTGGCCAAGCCAACAGGTATTTCAGGTGCAAGCAACCTCGCTCCCAGCAATCCAGAACTGCTGAACCGCATTGTTGAACGAGCAAATCAACTTAGAGATGAAAATGTTCAACCCTTTGCTGACCTCATTTACACTTCTGGCTCTGGTTTAGACCCCCATGTTTCTGTCAGAACAGTTCAGGAACAATTAGAGAGGGTTGCAAACGCACGTGGTATTACCCGCGAAGAAATATTACCATTAATTAAACAGTATACTGATAATAGATTTTTAGGCATTTTTGGTGAGCCTGGAGTTAATCTTCTCAAATTAAATTATGCTCTTGACCTTCAAGAAATTAATCAGGGAAGAAATAAATAAATTATCTTGGTTGTTGGTTGTTTTGTTGATAGTAGTTAGTAGTTAATAGTTAGTAGTTAGTGGTTGGGAAAGAAATAGTCCGTTTTAAGTAATAAGTATGAAGTAAAATGCAAAATTTTATTACAATTTTATTACTTACTTAGCATCTCCCACTCCTCCACTTCTCCACTTCCCCCTCTCATGTATCCAGCACGTCGCGGCAAACACAAAATTTTTATAGGTATGGCTCCTGGTGTTGGCAAAACTTACCAGATGCTGGAAGAAGCGCACGCACTTAAAGAGGAAGGTATTGATGTTGTGATTGGGTTGCTGGAAACCCACGGACGCAAAGAAACAGCAGAGATGGCAGAAGGCTTGGAAATATTACCCCGTGCTTCAATTCCACACGGTAATAAGATACTGACAGAAATGGACACAGAGGCAATTTTAGCACGCTCGCCCCAATTGGTATTAATTGATGAATTAGCACATACGAATGTCCCTGGTTCACCCCGCGAAAAACGCTACCAAGATGTAGAAATCATTTTGCAGCATGGCATTGATGTCTATTCCACTATGAATATTCAACATTTGGAGAGCCTCAATGACTTAGTAGCAAAAATTACTGGTATAGTAGTGAGGGAGCGCGTTCCTGACCGTATTCTAGATGAAGCTGATGAAGTAGTAGTAGTAGATGTTACACCAGAAACTCTGGAAGAAAGGTTGCTAGAGGGTAAAATATACGCTCCACAAAAAATTCAACAAGCACTCAATAACTTTTTCCAACGTCGCAACTTGGTTGCTTTACGCGAGCTGGCTTTACGAGAAGTCGCAGACAATGTTGAAGAAGAAGCTAGAGAACTCGGTGCGGGTTTCGCAAACGGTGATACTCTACAAGACGAATATAATATTCAAGAACGAGTCTTGGTTTGTGTCTCTACTTATCCCAATTCACTGCAATTATTACGTAGAGCTGCCAGGCTTGCCAACTACATGAATGCTCCTCTTTTTGCCGTATTTGTTGCTCACCCAGACCGCTTCCTGACCAAAGAGGAAAGCTTGCACATAGATATGTGCGAGAAACTCTGTCAAGAATTTGAAGGTACTTTTATTCGCGTTACCGACAGTAATATCGCTAAAGCGATCGCCGAAGTTGCGCAGAAATACCACATTACCCAAATTGTTATTGGTGAAAGTCAACGATCGCGCTGGCAATTATTTCTCAGAGGCTCTTTAACTCAAAAATTAGTAAAGTTGCTTAAAAATGTCGATTTACATATCATTGCTACTGATAAAAAAATGCATTCGCAGGATGGAGTGATGAGGTGATGGGGTGCAGACGAGATGGGGAGATAAAGAAAGAGGAAGAAATAACCACCAACCACCAACCACCAACTACTAACTACTAACTACTAACTACTAACAATATCTATGGCGTATGTCATCGGTTTAATTAGCGGTACATCTGTAGATGGTATAGATACTGCTTTAGTTGATATTTCTGGTACAAACTTCGATTTACGAGTAGAACTGCTGGCTGGAGTAACATATCCGTACCCGAGTGACTTGAGAGAACGCATTCTGGCTGTTTGTGCTGGAAAAGCTATCTCAATGGCAGAATTGGCAGAATTAGATGATGCGATCGCCATTGCTTTTGCCCAAGCAGCACAAAATATTCAAATTAGTCACCAAACAGCTAATTTAATTGGCTCCCATGGTCAAACAGTTTATCATCGACCGCGAGGTCACAGCGGACTGGGTGAGACTCTTCCTAATCCCCAATCCCTAATCCCTAATCCCCAATTCCTCGGTTACAGCCTCCAACTTGGTCGTGGTGCTGTCATTGCTAAATTAACGGGCATTCCGACTGTTAGTAACTTTCGTGTAGCAGATATTGCTGCTGGTGGTCAAGGTGCGCCTCTTGTATCTGCTGTGGATGCTGCTTTGTTCAGTCACCCCCAAGAAGCATGTTGTATTCAAAATATTGGCGGTATTAGTAATGTTACTTATATACCACCTCAACAGGATAACTGGCTGGAAAAGATTCGCGGCTGGGATACG
>JANZYY010000467.1 GCA_026419705.1 Fischerella sp. | reverse complement strand
GTCCCTGTTCTAACCCGACTATGAACACCACAGGGAACTCCAACCCTTTGGAAGCATGCAGAGTCATTAGGGAAACGGCTGTTTCTCCTTGTTTGAGGTTGTCCAAATCTGAACTGAGAGCAGTGCTGGCGAGAAAGTCTTGTAGAGACACTTCTTCGTTTTCTTCTTGAAATTGCAGTACAGCGTTGTACAATTCCTGGACGTTTTGCAACCGCTCCTCGGCTTCGTCTGTTCCCTGGCTGAGTAAGTCTTGTACGTAGCCAGAGTCTTCCAGTACCCCTTGCACTATTTCGGAGGCGGTCAGTGTTGCTACTTGTTCTTGCCAGCGACTAATCATAGCAGCAAAATTATTCACAGACTTGGCAGAACGGCCAGCTAATGTATTAACTGATATTTCATCTTTCAGGATTTCCCACAGAGTAGTGCCCAATTCTTGAGCAGCGCCAACTAAGTTATCGATGGTGGCTTTACCGATACCGCGCCGGGGAGTATTAATGACTCGCAATAGACTGACTGTATCCGCTGGGTTGGCGATCGCTCTTAAATAAGCGAGTACATCTTTAATTTCTTTGCGATCGTAAAACTTCAAGCCTCCCACTACTGTGTAGGGAATTCCCAAGCGTACTAAAATATCTTCAAATGGTCGAGATTGAGCATTAGTACGATAAAGTATGGCAAAACTTCCCCAATTTAATTCCGGATTTTGCCGTTCTAAGGTGCGAATTTGCGTGATGACAAACTCCGCTTCTGCAATTTCATCATCTGCTTTGTAAAAATAAATTTGTTCGCCTGCACCCCTTGTAGCTTTGAGAATTTTATCTATCCTTTGAGTATTATTTTCAATTAATTGATTTGCAGCTTGCAGGATATTTTCACAAGAGCGATAATTCTCCTCTAACTTCACCATTGTTTGGGTATCTTCATCCGGTAAACCGTCGCCGAAATCTTGCTGAAAGTCGAGTAGGATAGTGAAGTCAGCCATTCGAAATGAATATATCGACTGATCGGCATCACCCACAACAAAAACTGAGCGATCGCGCCAATCCCAATTGCTTTTTTTGGTTTCACCATGGGTCACTAAGAGACTTATTAAATCATATTGAGTCCGGTTAGTGTCTTGATATTCATCTACTAATATATGGCGAAACTTCCGATGCCAATAACCCAATACCTGCTCATTTTGCTGAAATAATTTTACAGGCACGAAAATCAAATCATCAAAATCAAGGGCGTTATTTTCTGCTAATCGATCTTGATAATAACTGTAAACTTCCGCAATTACTCGTCCCCGATAGTTTGGTTGTTCTCTCTCGTAATCTTGCGGTGATAAGCCTTTATTTTTTGCGTTACTGATGGCGTAGCGTACAGAACGCGGTTCAAATTTTTTATCGTCTAGATTTAGCTGTTTGGTAACGATCTCTTTCACAAGACTTTGTGCGTCTGAATCATCAAAGATGGAAAAATTACGATTCCAGCGGCGTCCTTTTTCATCTTGGAACTTTTCGATATCAAAGCGGAGAACTCGAGTAAATAAACTATGAAAAGTACCACACCACAAATCCTTGATATAAGTCCGCCAGACTCGCGACTTCAGCTGGACTTGATCGTATTCTGGCAACAAATCAAAACGCTCACCAAATTCTGCGATCGCCAACTGTTCAGCAAATAACTTTTGAATACGTTCTTTCATCTCCCGTGCGGCTTTATTAGTGAAGGTAACCGCTAGGATATTTTCAGGATCGACACGATGTTGCAAAATCAGGTGAGCAATGCGATAAGTTAGCGCTCGTGTTTTACCGGAACCTGCACCAGCAACAACTAGCAAAGGACCACAGAAATGTTCAACGGCGCGGCGTTGACTAGGGTTGAGGTGACACAGAAAGTCAATGGTTGTTGTCATGGACTCAAGGGATACGTAAGGCTAAGACACAAGCCGCAGGTATTGCTTGGCGTTTGGGAATTAATCATAGCTATTGCTTAGGCTATACTATCCTACCGAAACTCGATTGACTTAATTCAGCCTGCAAAGTAAACCAGCATAAAACCTTAAGTAGCTTGGTGAGGGTACTCATGCGAAGTTAATTTAGTCGCAAAGGGTGATGGGGTGATGGGGAGAATAACTACTAACTACAACTAATGTAAAGACGTGCCATGACACGTCTAGTAAAACCACTATGTTGTCCTGTGCCATAGACGTTTCTATAATCTTGCTGTAGAGTATATTGCCACCACGAGAAATTTGACAAAAAATCTTCCCTAAAATAGACGTAATATTTACTGTTTCTACGGTAAGTATGCTCTTTACCGGAGGTCATACGGTGGAATTATTTGGGGATTTTTTTTCTGGTGGGAATTTTATTCCTCATGGGCATTGTTATCTATGGAAGTCAGGGTTAGTATGGCTACATATCTTAACAGATTCGCTCATTGCTGTTTCTTACTACTCAATTCCGCTGACATTAATTTATTTTGTCCGCAACAGACAAGATGTACCATTTAAGAGTATTTTTTTCTTATTCGGAGCTTTTATTATCTCTTGCGGCACAACCCATATTATGGAAGTGTGGACGCTTTGGCATCCTGATTATTGGTTATCAGGTAGCATCAAAGCTTTCACAGCTTTAGTTTCTTTTTATACAGCTCTTGTACTAATACCTTTAGTTCCGCAAGCACTAGCACTTCCCAGCCCTGCGCAACTAGAAGCAGCAAATCAAGCCCTACAAGATGAAATTAAAGAACGCAAGCTTGTAGAACACGAGTTGCGCGAGTACAAAGAACGTTTGGAAGAACTAGTAAAACAGCGCACTAGCGAACTTGCAAAAACTAATGAACAACTTCACCAGGAAATTATTCAGCGTCAGCATTCTCAAGAAAAAATGGCACAGTTACTCAGGGAATTAGAAAGTGCCAATCAGGAATTAAACGATTTTGCCTATGTAGTTTCTCATGATTTAAAAGCACCATTAAGAGGAATTAGTTCGTTATCAGAATGGTTATTAGCAGATTATGCTCATAAATTAGATGATGCTGGTAAAGAGTTAATTAATCTGCTAATTATTAGAGTTAATAAACTACATAATTTAATAGAAGCAATTTTACAATACTCCCGAATAGGACGTATTAAAGAAGAGAAAAAACAAGTAAATTTAAACAATGTGGTTGCAGAGGTAATTGAGCTTCTGCAACCAATTGAAAATATCCAAATAGAAATAGTGAATGAATTACCTGTAGTTAATTTTGAGCAAACTCGAATCGAACAGGTGTTTCAAAATTTATTGAGTAACGCCATCAAATTTATGGATAAGCCGCAAGGTAAAATTACAATTGCTTGCACAGAAGCTAATGGTTATTGGCAAGTAAGCGTTAATGACAATGGGCCGGGTATTGAAAAACGATATTTTGAAAAAATATTTCAAATCTTCCAAAAACTATCTAATCAACATTATTCAGATAGTACTGGCATTGGTCTAGCTTTAGTAAAGAAGATTGTAGAGATGTATGGGGGTAAAGTTTGGGTGGAATCAGAGCTAGGCTTAGGCACTACATTCTTTTTTACATTGAAGAAATAAATTTAAGTGTTGTTTGTTAATGGTTAGTCGTTGGTTGGAACAACTAACAACCAACAACCAACAACCAACAACCAAATATAGCTTATTCAATCTTCGATAATAGACTTTGATTAAAAGTTCCATCAAAGAAAATTTGCTGTAAGAATAGCTGTTACTGGTATCCAAATATTATCAACTTCTTTCGGGCTAAATCCTTCCACAAACGTAGCGATAACAACGAGCAGAAAAATTCGCTTGATATTCAGTTCACTCGGTAATATTAACCTGACAAAAAAGATGCTGGCGAGCGATGCAAAAATAAACACTGAAAAACTTCCTTCTACCGTTTTATCGCTGAATATTTTGTATTTCCACCTGCCATATCGAGAACCAATGATTGGTGCAAAACCATCACCCCAACCAAGACTTGCCATTGCGACAATTCCTGCAAGGCTTTTATAAAACAACGTACCGCAAATAGTTGCCATAATCACGAAATAAAGCGGTCCTTTGAGGAGTTCGTGTCTGTCGCCTGTGCGAGTCATAGTTTTCACAGCTTCGTCATTTGGATCTGCAAAAAAACCTTTTTGGATGAGAAGAATTAACCAGACTACAAAAATCGTGACATTTAAGTACTTCGACCAATGTAAATCGTTATAAAGTGGCAAAAATACAATGATTGAACCAGCGCCAATATGTGTAATTTTGCGGCTAATATCCTGGGCTAATCCCAAGCGAGTAACGCAGAAATTCATCAGCGCTACCAATCCGAATACATAAATAAAAGTCAGCGCCGTTGCAATTAAGTTTCCTACCAACGGGCTGACACCTAAGGTAATAGATAACATACTCAGCTGTTAAGACTAGATATGGCATTTAATTCATCTTCTCAAGAATCATAGTGGTTTGCCAAAGCAACTTTGCGGGGTTTGTAGTTGGGGCTTTCGTGCTGAAGCGCTAACTACAAACAATACTT
>JANZYY010000466.1 GCA_026419705.1 Fischerella sp. | reverse complement strand
GTATGTGACAGTGATGTTACTGACTGGGCAGAGAGTGCGTACCGACAGATTTTGGTGGTTCTTTGCTGGATGGGTAGCACTACAGGGACTGTGGGTGGTGCTGATACCTTTGGGAGGACTAGGGAGGTTAGATGCTTTATATTCATCAGTTGCTTTATCAGCTGCTATTCGTGAGTGGGTACGCTTGTTCTCTTGGGTAATGGTCTATTTGCTAGTGATGCAACTCAAGGATCGAGTCGCTCCTGAAAAGGTAATTAATGCTTTGTTCTTCAGTCTTGTCATACCACTGACAGTAGCCCTGATACAGATACTCATACCTCTTTCTCGTGGAGTGGTTGAGATCGGTCGTATCAATGGGACTCTAGGTCATCCAGCTACCTTTGCTTCATTCTTATTGTTATTCATCGCCTTAACTTGTTGGAAACTCACTCAGGCACGTCAACGTTTGCCATGGATGTTATTACTGGCTACCCTTGCCTTCTTCGTAGTAAGTACCCAAGCCCTGACTGTTTTGGGCATGATCTTGATTTTCCTGATAGTTCTCATTGCCCCTAGATTGAACATATTCAATCTGATTGGTGCAGTTTTGCTGTTCTTATTGATACTCGGCTTATTTGCTAGTACAGATTTTGGACAGGAACGCCTTGCTTCAATACTGGCAACACCACTGCTTAATCCAGATATTGATATCTCACGTTCAATCTTGCTGTCATGGTCAGATGGCAACAGTTTCAATTGGCGGATTGCTCAATGGACTTTTTTGCTACAAGCTTGGCAACAATCCCCGCTCCTTGGCTATGGCTTGGCTACTACTCCCTACTTAACAGTTTTCACTGGCTACTATGCACACAACGATTATATTCGTGCCTTAGCCGAAGGAGGAATTGTAGGTTTTATTGCTTTTTTAGTCTTTCTGGGAGCGCAATTTTTCCGTCTCGTTCAGTTGATGCAGTCTTCTCCTGAGAAAAGCTCACAGCGAAACCTCTGTGTAGTTCTGATGGCTATTTTTCTGGGATTGCTGGTGGGAATGTTGACTGAGAACATGTTGACTCACACTACTCTCTACTTTTACTGGTGGTTGCTGTTGGCGGTAGCTGGTTGGAACTGGAATGAGCAACAGACTAAAAACAATTTAGTTTGATTTGATCTGTCTCGTATTTTCTGAGGCTGGCGATCGCCTTTAGGAAATTAGCAATTTGATTGATTGGAATTTAAGGGGGGTGAATCAAAGGTGCATAAACTGATTAATTACATACTACAAGATTGGCAAGCTAATCATGACACAAGCTCTAAATCTCGTGTCATTTTAGTGATGTTTCGCTCAGCGCAAATCCTCGGAAATTTACCCGCGCCTTTTTCTAGGTTTTCTAGTTTTTTTCGGAACTTATATATATTTATAGTTGAATGGATTTTAGGAGTTGAGTTGCCTTGGGATACCAATGTAGGAACTAATCTAAAGCTTATTCACGGTGTAGGTTTGGTTGTAAATCATCAAACGATCATTGGTGCAAATTGTACTCTCAGACATGCAACAACCATTGGTAATAAAAAATTAGCAGATGGTTCGTATAGTGCCTCTCCAATCATTGGCAATAATGTTGATATAGGCTCTAATGTCGTGATTATTGGAGCGATTACAGTTGGCGATCGCGCTGTAATTGGTGCTGGTTCTGTTGTAGTGAAAGATGTTCCTGAAGGGGCTGTAGTTGTCGGTAATCCTGCCAGAATTATTCGCATAGTAAATACCAGTTCTACTTCCGTTTGCCCGGTGAAAGAAGATGCTTATGAATTAACTACATTCTCAAGTAAATCTACAGTCGATCATCTTTCCATTTCATAAATAAAAGATTGCCATCTGTGGCGAAGTAACTATTCTGGAGATGCTAATTATGCCAAAAGTTTCGGTTGTTATTCCTGCCTACAATTCCATGAAGTATCTTCCAGAAACTCTGGAGAGTGTTTTGCAGCAATCTTTTACTGACTTTGAAGTATTAATTATTAACGATGGTAGTTCCGATCGGATTGTGCAATGGGCTTCTGGGCTAACAGACTCGCGAGTCAAACTCATTTCGCAAAAGAACCAAGGTGTATCTGTAGCACGCAACACAGGTATTGCTCATGCTCAAGGAGAGTACATAGCGTTTTTGGATGCTGATGACTTTTGGCACGCAACTAAGTTGGAAAAACAGGTACGTTGTTTGGATGATAACCAGGCTGTAGGTTTGGTACATACCTGGATGGCTTTTGTTGATAGTAACGGTAAGTCTATCGGTAGAGTCATCACTTCTCATGCAGAGGGAGATGTATGGAAACAACTCCTTGAATCAAATCAGATAGCATGTTCTTCTGTGATGGTGCGTCGCTGTTGTTTAGAAACAGTCGGGGGATTTGAGCCAAATTTAAATTTTGCTGAAGATTGGGATTTATGGATTCGCATCTCTTGTCATTATCCCTTTGCTGTCATTAAAGAACCTCTCTATTACTATCGACAAGTTTCTAATAGCTTATCCAAAAACCTACAAGTGCTGGAAGAATCTTGTCGTTTTGTCATTGAAAAAGCATTCCAATCTGTACCGAAAGAGCTACTTTTTTTGAAGAATCACAGTTATGGTTATGCCAATCTTTGCTTGGCTTGGAAAGCTTTACAAAGTAGTGATAGAGATTACAAACGGGCGATTTATTTCTGTCAGCGAGCTATTTTCTACTATCCCAGATTACGCTACTCTCGCGAGTACATTCGCTTAAGTTTGGCTATACAAGTGCTGCAATTATTTGGAAGTAATGGCTATAGCAGATTGCTGAAGCTAGCATATTCCCTACGATGCCACATCTCAAAAATTACACAATTACATTCTATTCGTAGTTCAAAAATTATTAATGAATCTACTCATTCTGTGTAATGAAAATCTGTATTTTTTTACTGTTTAACCATAGGGAGAAAATGTTGAGCCAAAAAATTAATAATTTCCAATCATTACATGGTTAGTAGTAAGCACTTAAGTGCTTACTACAAGCGAAGAAAATTTGTAGTCATCTTTTTAAGAAACAGTATAAATGTTGAACCATATAGATACTGATTGGCAAGATGTGGCTTTGCAGAAATTGCCAGCTGCAATTAGTAAAACAGAACCAGCGATCGCCCTACTGCATTGCATGGATCTGATCGATGACTTTTTAGATCACATCAATATTTCCTTCGAGACTTACTGCAATGAGTTCGTCGGTAGCTGGATGTTTGGCTACATCAACGCCTTGAAAAAGGTAGGTGTCCGGACAGTTCTGTTCTGCGTTTCTGCTCGTTTTACCGAAGTTTCACGCTTCACCCACGTACCTACAGATACAACTATTTGTGTATTGCCTGCTTCTAAAGTGTATCTTGCCTACCGTACTGTTCGCCGTCAAGCACTCAGTGCTTACGGTGCAAGTCAGAGGCAGACTTTCAAAGACATCCCAGACTCCAATCCTACCCGTCGTTCTCTACTAACACAACTGAAGAATCTAGCCCAAAGTGTTGGAACTTACCTATCTACACCACTGAAATTACTTGCTCGTGAAATCCGGCGCGAAGGTTGCAATGCAATTTTATGCCAAGAGTATGAATATGCCCGCTTTGATGCTTGCGTGCTTTTAGGAAAGCTGATGAATCTGCCGGTATTTGCGACTTTTCAAGGAGGTGACAATACACACAGCTTTCTAGAATACCCCCTGCGACAGATGGCATTTCGAGGATGTACAGGTGTAATTATTTCTACGCAAAAAGAAATTGAACGGGTTCGCGATCGCTATCAAGTACCGTCTGTTAAGATAGCTCGGATTTTCGATCCAATGGATACGGAAACATGGTGCGCGCTCAACCGCAGCGAAGCACGGGCTAGATTAGGCATTCCCCTTCAGGCTAGGGTGGTGGTATGTCACGGACGCATTGATTTTCATCGCAAGGGGCTAGATATTCTGGTAGCTGCTTGGGACAAAATTTGTCGCGATCGCCCCGATCGAGACTTGCGGTTGTTGCTTGTCGGGACAGGCCCCGACGCAGACAAACTACGGCAATGTATTGCAACGATGCAATTGCCAGGCGTAATCTGGCGAGACGAATTTGTCAGCGATCGCGCTGTGCTTCGGCTTTACCTTTCGGCTGCCGATGTTTACGTTCTGGCTTCTCGACAAGAAGGTTTTCCCATCGCACCGATTGAAGCAATGGCTTGTAGCTTGCCTGTGGTTGCTGCTGATGCTCCCGGTGTCCCTGACATTTTGGAAGGAGGGGAGACTTCTGGGGGGCTAGTTGTGCCAAGGGAGGATGCAACAGCACTGGCGCTAGCGCTTGGTTGTGTTTTGGATGATGAAGCTTGGGGATGTGAGATGGGCAAACGCGCTCGTCGCCGTGTGGAGGAGTACTTTTCGCCTGAAGTAATAGGCAAGCAACTGCGAGATTTTATGTTGAGGCAGAAGGTGGAGTTAAGCGAGAAGACAAACGCACCTCAAAAGAACCTAAGTAGGTTGGCGAAAATAAACAGGAGTGCTGAAAAAACGAAC
>JANZYY010000465.1 GCA_026419705.1 Fischerella sp. | reverse complement strand
GGACACGAGAGTGGAGTTAATAGTGTTGCCTTTAGTCCTTCGGGACAAATGCTAGCCAGTGGCAGTGACGATTGCACGGTTCGTTTATGGGATATTCAAGGTAATTCTATCGGTAAACCGCTACGCGGGCACAACAGTGTTGTTAATTCAGTTGCCTTTAGCCCTTCGGGACAAATACTAGCCAGTGGTAGTTCGGATCGCACCGTACGCTTGTGGAATATTCGCGGTAATCCTATTGATGAACCCTTGTATGGACATGAGAGTGAAGTTTATTGTGTCGCTTTTAGTCCTTCGGGGCAAATGCTAGCCAGTGGCAGTTGGGACAACACAATCCGGTTGTGGGATATTCAAGGCAACCCCATCGGTGAACCACTACGTGGACATGAAAATGGAATCTTTGCAGTTGCCTTTAGCCCTTCGGGTCAGACAATCCTCAGTGCTAGCTCGGATAATACAATTCGTTTGTGGGATATTCAAGGCAACCCCATTGGTGAACCGCTGCGCGGGCATGAAAGTGAAGTTTATTGCATTGCTTTTAGCCCAGATGGACAAATGATTGCCAGTGGTAGTTCGGATCGTACAGTGCGCTTGTGGAAGGGCAACTGGCAGGCGTGGCTGCAATTGTGCTGCGATAAATTGCGCGATCGCCGTGTATTCCAAAATCACAAGCAGGACAGTTTAACAGAAGCCGCCTGCAAAACTTGTCAAAAGTACGTGTGGAACCCAGCACCAGCGGATGAGTTTAACAAACAGGGTGTAGCCAAGCGCAAGGAGAAAGCTTTTCAAGCAGCGCTTGATGACTTTTGCCGGGCAATTCAATTAAAGCCCAAGCATACAGGTGCCTACTACAATCGGGGTAAGATCCGGATGGACTTGGAAGATTATCAGGGAGCGATCGAAGATTTTGATTGCCTAATTCGCCTCATACCAAACCATGCAGATGCTCACGAATATCGGGGATTTTGCTACGCCAAGTTAGGCAATAGGCAGTTAGCAGCTGAGAATTTTTACAAAGCTGCCAAGCTTTATCAGCAACAAGGGTACATGGAAAAGTACCAGCAGGCACTAACAAACTTCAGAGAAATTCAAGAGTAAGCTGAGGCACCTAGATTCAGTAGAATAACTAAAATTAAACATAGAAATGCACTCTGTAAAATTTCTAACTTCTCACCACCTGAGATGCACAAACTTTTGCAATTTCGCGATCAAACACTCCTCAACTGTGCGCTGACACACCGTTCCTATATCCACGAACATCCCGAAGCAGGAGAACATAACGAACGCTTGGAGTTTCTTGGTGATGCTTTACTCAACTTCTTAAGTGGCCAGTATCTCTATCGCCGCTACCCTCAAAAAGGAGAAGATGAATTGACACGGTGGCGATCGGCATTAGTAGATGAAGAGCAGCTTGCTAGGTTTGCAGTTGAAGTAGGTTTGGACTTGAAAATGCGCTTGGGTAAAGGTGCCATTCTTGACGGCGGGTTTCAAAATCCTAATTTGCTCAGCAGTACTTTTGAAGCGATAGTCGGTGCTTACTATTTAGACCATAATTCTGATATAGAGGCTGTTCGTGCTGTTATAGAACCGCTGTTTGATTCTGTCCCGGAAAATATTGTTGAGTCTCGCGCCAATGTAGACTCTAAAAACCGCTTTCAAGAATGGGTGCAACGCAACATTACCCCAACTCCACCTAAATATGTTACAGAACAAGTGGGGGGTTCTTCTCATGCGCCAGAGTTCATTGCTAAAGTATTTGTTGGTGAAAAATTATACGGTGAAGGTAGAGGACGCAACAAAAAAGATGCTGAGAAAGCTGCTGCTGAAGATGCGCTGGCGAAGGTAAGAGAAAAAGTGTAAATTTGTTCTCTTTTCTAGTAGTGCTTGATATTCAATTCTTGTCTGGGAAGGGTTCTGAAGACATGCTCGCAGGCTTCCAAAACGGTAGAACCTCAACAATAGAGTTTTTCACTAATACCAATTCTCCATAAACTTGCATTGAAGGCGTTCTCTGCAGTTCTTTTCTTTTGACATAAATATCATTTCTCCCAATATTTGATACAGATGATTCTTCATACCCCCCTTTGTAAGGCCAGGGCCGTTTCATTCTAAAAAGGAAAAATCTAAATTTTTCCAACCTCTGAAATTCTTTGTGCTCTTTGCGTACTTTGTGGTTCGTTTGTAAGGAGAGTTGGGGAGATCTACATATATTTCACGATTAATCTACGCCAGCGATCGCATCGCCATCATCACAGTCGATTGTGGGGAATTCGCCACCATAGTCGATGAAAATGTTTTGTCTTTACATCCCTGCGCCTATTTTGCCTAAGCTCATCTTCAAGCTCTTATTCAAACCTCTACGCGCACCAAAATTGCGTGTATATACGTAACTGAGGGGTGAGGCTCTACATAAGTTCAGTAAAACAACGAATGGTGTATCAAACCGTTCCTAAGGAAAATAATTACAGCTTAGGTGAATTTTTACGCAACTCCGTTTTTTCAGAAATAGGAGTTACTACAGGGGAATTTCTATGGCAGCAAGTCAGTCCTCTATGCGGTCTGATGGTATGGAATTATTACGGTTATACCATCAGAACCCCTCTATTGAACTTCGCAATCAACTTGTAAAGTTGCATACTGGCTTAGTGCGGAAAATGGCTCATAAATTTAGCCATCAATGTAATGAGCCTTATGAAGATTTAGAGCAAATTGGTTACTTCGGTCTGATCAGGGCAATTGAGCGTTTCGACCCCAGTCAAGGATATGCTTTTAGTTCCTTTGCCGTCCCCTATATTCGGGGTGAAATGCTGCACTTTTTACGCGATCGCAGTACCCTATTAAAAATTCCTCGTCGTTGGCAAGAACTGTATAAGGAGGGACAAAAAATTCGTAAGGAATTGGCAGAGATTTTGGGTCGTCCTCCTAAGGATTCGGAAATCGCCAAGCAACTCAAGGTATCTGTGCAAGAATGGCAAGAAACCAAGTTAGCCGCACAAAACCGCATGCCTTTGAGTTTAGACGCTACAGTAGTTAATTGCATTGACTGTCAAATCACTTTGGGTGAGGCGCTTCCTTGTCCCCGTTCTGCGGCGCAACAACAACAACAAGAAGAACGGCAACAACTGCAAGGGGCAATTAATATGTTAGAAGAAAAGCCTCGTATGGCGGTGGAACTAGTATTTTTGAAGGAACTTTCTCGCAAAGATGCCGCCAAAAAAATTGGCACAAGTCCAATGACGGTAACGCGGTATCTGCAAAAGGGAATTCACGATTTGATGTCAATGTTGCAACCACAAGTGTTACCGACTGCGTAAAAGTGTTTTGTTGGTAGTTGGTAGTTGTTTGTTGGTTGGAATAACCACCAAACACCAAACACCAAACACCAAATAGATAAAATCTGCGATCGCTCGTCAAGCCGGAAAATTCATGCTTGGTAGTACCGTAGATTCGGGAATTTGCGCCAATGCTTCTCGTAACACAGCAGAATTTGCTCCCAGACGGCAAGAATTTTCCGTTAGGTAACGCTTCCAAACTCGACTACCCGGTTGTCCAGCAAAAAGTTGCAGCATGTGGCGGGTGATTTTGTTAAGCTTCAGGCCCTTTGCTACCCAGAAATCTATATAGGAACACATCGCTTCAGCAACTTCATGGCGGCTTGGAGATTGCGTCGTTTCGCCGTAGATTTCACGATCTGCCGTGGCAAATAGGTAGGGATGATCGTAAGCCGCACGTCCAACCATCACCGCATCTACTGATTGCAACTGCTGTTGCACCATCTCCAAGTTCATAATTCCGCCATTGATTTCAATAAACAGGTGGGGAAATTCCTGCTTCAGACGATATACATCGCCATAACGTAGAGGTGGAATATCACGGTTTTCTTTTGGGCTTAATCCTTGCAACCAAGCTTTACGTGCGTGGACGGTAAAGTACCGACAACCTGCTGCTGAGACAGTGCGGACAAAGTTCGCCATGTCTTCGTAGTTGTCGAGCTCGTCAATACCGATTCGGTGCTTGACACTGACAGGGAGATGAGTAGCGTTCAGCATTGCTGCTACACATTCTGCCACTAGTTGAGGCTGTGCCATTAAACAAGCCCCAAAATTGCCGTCTTGTACGCGGCTGCTGGGACAACCAACATTGAGATTGATCCCGTCGTAGCCCATGTCTTCAGCGATGCGAGCACACTCGGCTAATTCTTTGGGGCGATCGCCTCCCACTTGTAGGATCAGAGGCTTTTCGGCAAGAGAGAACCCTAGTAGACGTTCCTTGTCGCTATGCAAAATTGCTGCAGTAGTAACCATTTCGGTGTAAAGTAAAGTGCGGCGCGTAATCTGCCGCATAAAATATCGAAAGTGACGGTCTGTGCGATCCATCATTGGCGCGATACTCAAGGGGTAAGTACTATAGCTTGCCGAATTAGTGAAAGTAGCCAAATGCAAACGGGTCATAAACAAAAGTCATAAACAAAAAGTATATTGCAACGATACCTGTGTACGTCTATATGTAGAGGTATTACTGACTAGGGGTTTGCATCCCAGTGTACCAGACGTGAAA
>JANZYY010000464.1 GCA_026419705.1 Fischerella sp. | reverse complement strand
AATACCCACGTCAGCGGAAACATGAGGGATAATGGCACTCGTCTCATTGCTAAAGTTAATCTGACCTCGTGCAGAAACAGGTGTATTGCCAAGTTTTAAGCGACCTGTGAGATTACCACCAAAAGTGGCAGCATCGCCACTCTGTCCACCATTAGTAACACCAGCAGCAAAACCAGCTCCAACATAGCTAGCATCTGTACCTTTTTTGGCTTGAACAGGTTGAGCAGAAGCTGCACCAACTGAAACAATAAAAGGAGCAATTACTAAAGAAGATAAAGCAGGAATTGTCAAAAAAGACTTGAAAAACCGTTGCATAATTTTGACCAAACTTTGTAGGAGTTGCTTTTAAATCCTATGTCGAAAAACTGAAAAAGATGTTCCAAAAATTTTCTGAGATCGTTTCAATAATGATTTTTAGTGATGACATATATTTGAAAGTATTTTTACGTAAAAGCATGTAAACAAGCTGTTATAAATACAGTCAAATATTCCTAATTCCGGTTTTGTACACTAAAAAATAGACACTTTATTTTCTGGCACAATAATCATAAATAAAATTTAGAAGGAGTAGATTAGGAACAAAATCTCATTAATCTACGTCCGTCGCATTTTCAAAGAATTAAAAGATTAGATAAATGTTATGGGCTATAAAGCACATGTATAGACTTCAATTGGGCGCTGGTACAACGAAGGTTATTGGACTCCCCATGGAGAGGTATTTGATATAGGAAATACTACTCTTATTGCGATCGCGAATTTGCAACAGGGAACTCCGCCTTTACAAGTAGGAGGAAAAAGTGAAAACAGTAATGGTAATGGTTATTTGATGCGAATCTTGCCAATCGCTTATTATCACAAAAGTTTAACCTTTTCAGAATCAATAGAGCGATCGCATCAAGTCTCATGCATGACCCATGCTCATCTGCGATCGCAAACACAGACTCAAACACCAGATAAGAAATTCTCGACTGGTATCACCTGAAAGAAAACCTTTATAAAATCCAAGCTCCAAATCGGAAAACCTGAGTAAATATAAGCATTTCTCTACTTAGACGCTTTGATTTTAACGAGTCACGGTTCGCCAATCAGCGTAAATGCAGCCCAGTCATAGGGTGAAAAATCTTTCTGAATCATTGTCTGCATGGCTTTTTGCAATGCTTGGGCTTTATCGAGCTTTTTCTGCTCTAAATCCTGATAGAACTCCTTCATTAAAGTGGTTGTGGAGGTGTCTGGAACTGACCAAAGGGAGACAACTACACTGGGGACACCTGCGTTCATCAAAGAACGAGATAGTCCGATAACACCATCCCCAGTAATACGTCCTTTTCCGGTATTGCAGGCGCTAATTACCACTAGTTCGGCGTTTAGCTTCAAGTCGAAGATTTCTTCGGCGGTGAGCAAACCATTGTCTTTACCAGAGGGAGCTAGAGCAATAGCACTTCCCAATCCCCGAATGTCATCAAGTATCCCGTGAGTGGCGAAATGAATTAGAACCTGCGTTTTTTGTTTTTCGGCTAATAACTCCACAAATGCGCGAGCGCGTCCGCGTTCAGATATTTCTAAAGCTTGTTAGAAAAGCTTGAGAGCTTCGGGTTTTAGCTCCAAAATATTGGCAGGTCCCGCCACGTTGTCGAGAGTATTTACTTCTTCTATCTTATTACCAACTTCTCTCTCTGTGAATATCTAAAGCTTGTTGGTAAAATTCCAAAGCTTTGGGTTGCAGAAACTGCTGAATAGTGAAGAGTCAAAAGTCCATAGTCAAAAGTTTTTTACTCTTGACTCTTGACCCTTGACCCTTGACTCTTGAATCTTGACTTTTGACTAATAACTAAGTGCTTACTTTCGCTTTAGACCAAACGCCATTTTCATCTTCATCAAATTTTTGGAAAACAGCTTCCCAAGCGGCTTGCTCAGCCTGCGCTTGGTCATTAGTCTCATCTAATACAGCATTGTAACGCTCAATAAATGTATTCTGGGCTTCCGGCGAAAGGTGAGAGCGCACCTCACTAGACAAGTCTTCTGGACTATTGCAGCGACCAGAACAAGGATGGGGTAGCGCCTTTTCCATTGTGTGAGTTTCTTCGCCACCAGCACTTTCTATTAATAACTGGAATTCTCCCACTCGGTCAGCGGGAACTTCTGCCATTAGCAAAAATTCCCCTGCTTGCAGGCGAGTTTGATAGACAGCGGCTTTGTCTTCTGGCATACCTAGAGTAGCTAACACAGATACTAAACCTGCACCTGCGCTACCCGCGATCGCTCCACTTGCAGCCCCTAGCAGTAATGCACTAATAGGACCCGCTGCTACGATTGGACCAACGAAGGGAATAAATAACACACCTACACCTGTGAGCAAGCTGAGGAAGGAACCGAACAAAGAACCAAAAATAGCTCCTGTTCTTAAACCTCCCAGAATCACATCCCTTTTAGTAATGAAACCAGCAATTCGAGTTTGTGACTGAAAATTTCTGCCCATCACTGAGATACGATCTCTAGGCACACCCCGGTCTAACAAACGTCGAATCACATTATCAACTTGGTTCTGTTCTTTAAAAGTAGCTGAAATAGTACGCTCAGCTTTATATTCTTCAGCCATTTAATACTCCTGTGATTTTAATAAAAGCCCATACCAAACTGAGGAATGAGCAGGTAGATGCGAATGCAAAAATTCACTCAAACCTCAGTCTGTCTACCCTTGGTTATACGCCTACAGGTTTTTTAATTTGTTCAGCCTGGTTAGAACCGTCTGCTTGTAATGCTTGTCCTTCAATAAAGGAGCGCAGCATCCAAGCCATTTCCTCATGTCCTTCCATCAATTCAGTCAGGAAATCAGCACTTCCTTGGTCATGAAACTCTTCAGCGCAGCGATCGATGTGCTGGCGAAGGTTGCGAATGATTTGCTCGTGGTCATCTACTAGTAAAGCTACCATCTCGGTCGCTGTGGGAACGTTACCACTTTGCTCCTTGATAGTACCTGCCTTCAAAAATCCCTCCATTGTGCCAATGGGATAACCACCCAAAGCACGAACTCGCTCAGCAATAGAATCAATATTTTCACTCAGTTGTTCATATTGCTCTTCCCAAATTTCATGCAGACTGCGGAACTGAGGCCCGACCACATCCCAGTGGAACTTCTTCGTTTTTACTACTAGTAGATAAGAATCTGCCAAATCTTGATTCAATAGATTAATCACACCTTGACGTTGCTCTTCCGTCAAACCAATATTTAATGGACGCATTGTTTGTCATCCCTAAGATAACTCCTCTTCTCACTTCACCAAATCAATTCAAAAGCAACATCAATCTTAAGAATGATTGTGATTTTTAATTCATGCAATTTATGTCCGGAATATTAAATACTCATAACTAATTGCTGCGTTGATTGCAAGTTTTGCTGCAGGTAGATATAAATACACATTGACGTCAATGTTTTGCTAATAATTCACACAAATATGTTAAAAAAATATCTCAAAATATCACCCCAGTCTTGAATTAGCAATAACTGGGGCAAAAGCAATTTGATGCTGCTTATTGATTACCTGTGACTTTTTTCAAGAAACTACTAACTTCTTCTTCCACTGATGTTGCTTCTTGAGAATTTTCTGGACGCTGCATTTTCTCTATATCAGCAGTACCTTGAACCTCGTTTAGTCCCCCACCTTGAGTTTTCCTTTGAGTTTCTTTCAATCCAATAGGTGCTGATTTAGCTGCTTCGTCAGTTTGACGCTGAGTTTCAAGTAGCTGGTCAGTAGCTTCTTTAGGGTTGCTTTGATAGCTCTCAATCGCAGCAGCAGGAAAAGCATTAGAGAACAACAGTAGAGCACATGTAAAAGCAATAACTAGAAAACGCATTGGACGCAAAATAAAACTAAATAAAGCTACAGATTTTTGCATTTTACTTCCTCCAACGAATCATAAAATCGTATAAAATCAAGAAAGTAATTAGCAGTGATAACGTGAATAAGTACCCGGATATATTCGAGCATTAAAATCATTTATCTGTCTTGACTAATTGACTTTCTTGATTAGGTTTAGCATTGACATTTTTAAAGTCAATGTACACTGATTATTTTTTTAATTTAAATAACTACAATATTGGATCGACCCCTAGACTGAAATTTGGAGTATACATAATAGCAAAATAATCATTCTATGGGTAGATAAGCCATATCTTGACTCAATAGCTCTATTAATATACTCTGTGTTGGTGTTTTTAGGTGACTTTAATTAATAATTTAGTAGTGATTAATTGAAGATTATTTTTATTATTGATGGTCAATGCATTTAAAAAGCTTTATATATGCAATCTGGATGTAGTCGGAATGTTCAAATATCTGAATCGGCGCTCGCCAAGTATGGGATATTGCCAAATAATACTATTTTGAAAAAAGAATGTAACAAAGAGGTATTGTAGAGACCCGCCATGGTGCATCTGGTCATGAAGATGTGTTGCAAACATTTATTAAATCGGTATAACAATGCAAATTCCGCCAGAAATTCTTTAACTAACCTTAATAGTTAGTTGTTGATTATTCCAAACAACCAACAACTATCAACAAAGAACAAAATT
>JANZYY010000463.1 GCA_026419705.1 Fischerella sp. | reverse complement strand
ACTCCCTTGGGTTGACCTGTGGAACCGGAGGTGTAAATAATGTAGGCTAGATTTTCTAATGTGCTTGCACTTCTGGGGTTTTCTGGACTCTCCTGCGCTATGATGTGCCAGTCTGAGTCTAGACATATAGTCTGAGCAGTGTGTGTAGGTAAGTTTGCTACTAACCGTGTCTGAGTCAGCAGGACTGGAACTTGAGCATCTGCCAGCATGAAAGCCAGGTTTTCTGGGGGATATGTTGGGTCTAAGGGTACGTAGGCTCCTCCAGCCTTGAGAATTCCCAAAATTCCCACAATCATTTCCAGGGAACGCTCGATACAGAGAGCTACTGGTACATCGGGGCCTACTCCTAGACGTTGTAAATAATGAGCAAGAGCATTGGCTCGATGATTTAGCTGTTGGTAAGTTAGAGACGTGACATGTCGCGTCTCTACATCTGCAAAGACGACGGCGATCGCATCAGGATTTTGTGCTGCGATCGCCTCAAAGTATTGCTGGATACAGCCATCTTGGGGATATGGGGTGGCGGTGTTATTCCACTCCACAAGTAACATCTGCCGTTGGCGATCGCCCAAAAGACATTGAGATTCGTAACGTGCCAACGGCTGTGCAGACATTGCTGTTAGCGTTTCTATAAAGTAATTGCCAATAGTCTCTAACTGAGCATGACTTATCTGTGTCAAATCACACTCTAAATCGAGTTGTATACACTCTGAGGCATGATTGAGATTAAACTCAGACCGCAACGTAAAATGAGTTTCACCAAAACCCCT
The DNA here is from genome assembly GCA_026419705.1 of Fischerella sp. Classification (GTDB taxonomy): domain Bacteria; phylum Cyanobacteriota; class Cyanobacteriia; order Cyanobacteriales; family Nostocaceae; genus PCC9605. Next base: position 3,803 of record JANZYY010000463.1, on the reverse strand, counting down.
CGCCCCTAGAATTTCCAAATCTTTTATACTTTGCAAACTCTCATAAATATGAAAGTGAGTGTAGTTAAAGACAGTTTCCACCAGAGGTTGGAGAGCCTGACGACCGACAAGTTGGTGTAAATCTGCGTAGGGATAACGTCTGAAAGGTAACAATTCTCGTTCGGCTGCAAAGACCTGCTGTACCAACTCTAACCAAGTTCCCCCCGTAAGTTGCAAACGTAAAGGAACTGTATTCAAATGGATTCCCAAGGTTTTTTCTCCATCAGCCTCTTCCAAGCGTCCGTTAGACTCCAGTCCTGTGAGAACATCGCTTTCACCACTTAGCAAACTCATCACCCTCACATGTGCAGCTAACAAGACGTTTTTGAGAGGAACTTCTGCTAGCCTGGCTAGTTTCTGCAATTTCTTAGAAAGCTCAGGGGAAATCGGGACATCCAAAAAGCCAATTTCCGGTTTATCTGTGGTGTGGTGAGTCACCACCCAACGGGAAAGTTTTGTGGTTACGCAATCCGCTAATTTTTGCTTCCAAAAGTTTTGAGAGTCAGGCGATCGCAACGTTGAACGCTCTAAGGCGACAAAATCTCGATAAGCAACAGTTGGGGGTGGTTCAATAACTTCACCTTTACCATTCAGCAAAGCATCATAATGGTGTAGCAATTCTGTCAGCAAACAAGCTTTGCTCCAGCCGTCAAGAATAGAAGTATGGCAGCTAAAAGTTAGATAAAAAGACTGATCCGTGAGGCGGTGAATAAAAAAGCGAATAAATGGCGGACAAGACCAGTCAAAATTTCGTCTTTTTTCAGCTTTTATCCAGTGAGAAAGAGCTTGTTGTTGTTGCTCTGGTGATAAATCCCGCAAGTCTTCGACTTGAAAGGGAGCAGTCACCTGTTGATGAACTAACTGTAGGGGTTCGCTAAAGTTGGTCAAATCAAATGATGTCCGCAGGATGGGATGACGCTTGACAACCTGCTGTATAGCTTTTTCAAACAGTTGAATGTCTAGACGAACTTGCAAATTGTACAGGAAAATGTCATGGTACATCGGCTCCTCTGGCATAGACTGACTGTGAAAAATTACCCCAGCCTGTACCCTAGCTAAAGGATAGGCATCTTCTACGCCTTGGGGTAGCTTTTGGCGTTCTGCGTCGGAAATCAGGCTAAATGGCTCTGTTTTCTGGGTAGAGACGCGAAATTTCGCGTCTCTACATCGAAATTTCGCGTCTCTACATAGAGATTCGATGGTCTGATGCTGGAAAATTTGTGCCAGGGAGAAGCTTAAACCTCTTGCATTGGCTTTAGCTAGCACTTGGATACTCCGAATCGAATCTCCTCCCAACTCAAAAAAGTTATCGTGAACGCCGACTTGTTCAATATCCAGCACCTCTGTCCAAATCTGTGCCAATATCTGTTCTTGTGGAGTGCGAGGTGCTACAAAAGCTTTTTCTAACTCAGGTCTAGCTTTTCCAGGAGCTGGTAGAGATCGCCTGTCTACCTTACCATTGGGAGTCAAAGGAAGTGCATCCAGCATGACGAAAGCCGCAGGAAGCATGTAATCGGGGAGCTGATCTAAGAGAAAACGACGCAGTTCGGTAGTTGTGGGTGCTGGCTGATGATGGCTGACGCAATAAGCAACTAGTTGCTGGTTCCTAGAATCTGCCCCAGATGCAGCTAATTCTCCCTTGAGTAAGCGACGCAAACCAGTAATTGTGGATGAATTTTCTACATCAACTAGTGGTGTAAAATCTCGATGTTGTTCCCTCCTTTCAATTTCTCTCATCAAGACAACGACTTCTCGCAAAGCTGGGTGTTGACTCAATACCGCTTCAATCTCTCCCAACTCAATGCGGAATCCTCGCAATTTTACTTGATCGTCGAGTCGTCCCAGATACTCGATGTTGCCATCAGGAAGGTAACGCGCCAAATCCCCAGTTTTATACAGGCGTCCTCCAGATTCATCGCTAAAGGGATTGGGAATAAACTTCAAAGCTGTTAATTCTGGTTGGTGGAGATAACCCCGCGCTAAACCCACACCGCCAATGTGTAGTTCCCCCGGTACGCCAATAGGTACTGGTTGCAAGTGATTATCTAGCAGATAAATTTGCGTATTGGCGATGGGGCGACCAATGGGGACGGTGTGTTTACGACTTTGGCGCTTACAAGCCCAAAATGTGACATCAATGGCTGCTTCTGTAGGCCCGTATAAATTGTGGAGGTCTGCATCCAAACGGGCAAAAAATCTTTCTTGTAGTTGAAAAGGTAGTGCTTCCCCACTGCACATTACCTGTCTCAAGCAGTAACAAGTTTCTACACCAGGTTCCTCAAGAAATACTTGCAGCATCGAAGGAACAAAATGAATTGTGGTAATCTGCTGCTCTTGTATTAGTTTGACGAGGTAGGCGCTATCTTGATGACCTCCCGGTCGAGCTACTACTAAACGCGCTCCAGTAGTTAAAGGCCAGAAGAATTCCCAAATCGAGACATCAAAACTAAATGGTGTTTTTTGCAACACTCTATCTACTGTTGTCAGTTGATAAGTTTCCTGCATCCAGGATAGACGATTGCAAATTCCTCTATGAGTGTTCATTACTCCCTTTGGTTTGCCAGTCGAGCCAGAGGTATAAATGACATATGCAAGGTTATCAGTTGTAACCTGGCTAACTGGGTTGTCCACACTTTCACTAGCCCAAACCTCATGGTTTTTGTCCACCAAGACCACTTTTGCTCTATGCTCAGGTAAAGCTGTGAGGAATTTCTCTTGAGTCAACAACACTGAAACTTGGGCATCTTTCAGCATGAAAGCTAGACGTTCTTGAGGATAACTGGGATCTAGAGGAACGTAAGCTCCTCCAGCCTTAAGAGTTGCTAAGATACTCACCACCATCTCTTGCGAACGCTCTAGGTAGATGCCAACCAATACCTCTGGCTCTACTCCCAAGGTTTGCAGATAGTGTGCTAATTGATTTGCCCGTCGATTTAACTCAGTGTAGGTGAGTTGTTCTTGTTCAAATACCACCGCCACTGCATCTGGTGTCTGCTCTACCTGAGCCTCAAATTGTTGATGCAGACAGGGAGCATGAGCATAATTTACTTGGGTAGCATTCCACTCTACTAGTAATTGTTGTTGTTCCCATGCGGTGAGGAGTGGTAGAAAACAGATTTGCTGCTGTGAGTCAGCGATAATACCTTCTAGTAAGGTCTGAAAATGACCAGCCATCCGCGTAATAGTGGCAGCATCAAATAGGTCTGTGTTGTATTGCCAAGAAGCAGATAGTGTTTCATCCACCTCAGCCATCATGAGAGTGAGGTCGAACTGAGCAATTCGCTGTTCGAGGGCTAGGGACTCTAGTTCTAGTTCCCCTAGTTTTATCCTTGCTCCTGTTTCCCCTAAAGCAAAAGCTGCCAAACCCGATTCGTTGAGGAGGTGTGCTTTCTGCAAGACGAACATTACTTGAAATAGTGGCGAACGACTGGGGTCTCGCACTGGTTGTAGTTGCTCAACCAGTCGTGCAAAGGGATAGTCTTGGCGATCAAAAGCATCCAGTACACAGGAACGTACTTGAGCGAGAAACTCATCAAAGGTGGGATTTCCTGATAGATGCGATCGCAAAACTACCGGATTCACGAAGTAACCCACCAGTCCTGCCATATCAGTTCGACTTCTGCCTGTTGTCGGGGAACCCACTAGCAAGTCTTCTTGACCTGTGTAGCGATAAAGCAGGACTTGAAAGGCTGCTAGCAAGGTCATGTAGAGAGTAACTCCACGTTTGCGGCTAAAATCTTTAAGCTGTTGAGTTAGTTCTGCAC
>JANZYY010000045.1 GCA_026419705.1 Fischerella sp. | reverse complement strand
CCACTAACCACTATTCACTATCCACTAACAAGGTAAAACATTGATGTTACGGCGATTGAGTGTGACAATTACTGCCATTGCTACATATTGGCTACTTTACAATTCGTTGACGCTAGCAGAGACTAAAAAGCCTCAACAACCGGATAAATTTCCTCCTAATCCCCTAGAAACTACCACACCCGATCCCCTGTTACCACGCGATCCAAAAAAACAGCCCTTATCTGCGAGTGAATTACAACAGTTAGAGACAGCGCTGGATCGGTTGAATCAGGAAGCTGTGGCTAAATTGCAAGCAGGTGATGAGTTGGGAGCATTTGATACGTGGAACCGAGAACTGCGGTTGCGCCGCTACTTAGGTTCGCTCAAAGAGGTACAAGCACTGGGACGCGTGGGTGCGATCGCCTATCAAAAAAACAACCGCCCAGAGGTACAATATATCACTCAAAGGTTGCAAGCAATTCAAAAACAGGCACAATCCCAGAAAACGACTGATTTGGAACTCTTGCAAGCATTAGGACAAGCTTACCGACAAGTGCGATCGCCTCAAAATGCTGTGACGGTATATGAGCAGGTTTTAACTGATGTGCGACAGCGACAAGACACAGCCAAAGAAATACAAACCCTACAGACAATCGCAGAAGTGCATCTAAGTTGGTTCGACTATCCCAAAGCAGCGGCTACTTATCAGGAATTGTTGAAATTAGCCACCGCCAGGGGCGATAGCGCGAACGAGCTAATATACCTGCAACAATTAGCTTATATTTACGAGCAAGCAAAACAACCCCAACAAGCAGTGAACATACGCAATCGGCTAGTAGAAATCTACCAGCAACAAAACAATCTCACTGCGTTACCAGCCTTAAAGCTAGCCATCGGCTCAGATTATGAATCTCTGGCGCGAGAAAATCCCAATCTTTTACAAGAAGCTTTCAATAACTATCAACAAGCTTACACAACAGCTTGGCAATTGCAACAGTACGTACGTGCAGGTGAGGCTTTGCAAAAGTTAATTGCGCTGTACCGTTCTCAAGGACAAATAAATAATGCACTGCAGGCTAGTGAAATTCTTGTACAGTCTCAAAAATTGGCGTCAAATTTTTACGGTTTGATGAACGCTTACGACCTGATCGGACAGATGAATTTAGAACGCAAGGACTATCCCCAAGCATTAAGAGCTTTTCAAAAAGGTCTAGAAGTAGCGCAACAATTAAAATATGAGGAAGATTACTTTTCTGAGCAAATTCAAAAAGTTTCTAGACAAATTCCTCGGTAAGGCGATCGCTCGGTATATTGCAGATGCTATACCAAGGAATTATCTATTCTCACCGATGAGCGCTGATTTGTCAAATATTATTTCATCTTCATTTCTTCCTGATGATGATGCTACTACCAGATATAGTTTGGTGTTCATCTGCAGAAGAGATGTTTGGATGTTGCCTAAAAAAAGTGCGAAAGTTATTAGACTTGTGTTTTAATTGAATTAAATTAGCCGAGTGTCAAATTCAAGAAATGGACTAAGAACCTTAGGGGAATTAAGCGTAAGAAGACACTCGGTGTGTTGATATGTTATTTATGGCATTAGCTCTCAAAGTGCGTGGTTAATAAGTAGGTTGGTGTTATAAATTGTCGTTATGACAAGGCAGGAGGCATCCGGCAGAAGGCAGAAGGGAAGGGATTTTGAGGCAACTTTACTTTTCGTTACATACTACTCTTCGAGAAGCCGCTCCCCGTCTACGGTTTTTTTGCGCCTTTCTACTTAATTGATCTAGAAGCTCTACTGGAAGATGTGAGTAGTAACCGTTTTTGCAGCGTAGTAATTGGTCATTTGTCATTTATATTTGCTGTTGTGCCAAGGACAAATAACCCATGACAGTCTTAATGAAAAAAGTGCAAATTGAACGGTTTTCAAAAAAGCTTGGTGCGCTAGCTGACACTCAAAACCTGATTTCGCCCGTCCTACAGTAATAAAAATGAGTGGTTAGTACTCCACAAAAATCAACAACTAACAACTAACAACCAACAAAATACCCAATTAATCATAAGTAATCATGAAAAACATAGCAGGTAAAACTGTTCTTTTGACTGGTGCTTCCGGTGGTATTGGAGTATTTATTGCCAGGGCGCTAGCAAAAGAACAAGCAACAGTAGTGTGTGTTTCTCGTTCCCAAGAACGGCTGGAACAAGTGCGTGCTGAGGTCGAATTAGCAGGTAGTAAAGGCATCAGTATTCCATTTGATATCAGCAAATTGGAAGAATTGCCAATCCTTGTGCAGCAGGTTAATCAACTAGCAGGTTCAATTGATATTTTGATTAACAATGCTGCCATTGAAAAATACCGACCTTTTCAATATTACTCCCAAAATGATATCCAGTCTATATTAAAAACTAATTTACTAGCGGGGATGGAGTTGGCTAGGTTAGTATTGCCCAGCATGTTAGAGCGTAATAGCGGTCACATTGTTAATATCGCCTCTGGTTCTGGGAAAAAAGGAGCGCCTTACAACAGCATTTATTCAGCTAGTAAAGCTGGTTTAATTATGTGGACAGATGCGATCCGGCAAGAATTAACTAATACTAATGTGGGGGCTTCAGTTGTTTGCCCAGGATACACAAAAGCAGGTATGTTTTTAAAGTTTGGCTTACCAGCACCTAAATTGGCGCGTGTTTCTGAACCAGAGGCTGTAGCTCATGCAGTGCTACAAGCTATTAAACATAACAAGGGAGAAGTTCTACTTGATGGATTTCTGACCAGGCTATTGTTTTCCAACATACAAATTTTTCCAGATTTTGGAGATGCAATTTACCGGTGGATTGGTTTGACCAATCTGAACCTAACTTGTGCAGAAAATCAAATGCATACTGAAAAACGATTGCATAACTAATATCAGCAGGCGGGAGGTGAGACAGCATTATTTGGCGCCGCACTGAATAGGGATGTAGATACTTCGGGACTTAAGGTAGGTTAGTTGGATTGAACCACTAAGTCACCAAGACACCAAGAATTGAATTTTATCTTTGTAATAGAAAATAAATTCATTCTGTTGCAATACCCATATTTTATTTAATGGTTCGTAGTAAGCACTAAGACGCTCACTACGATTTTTGATCAAATTTAGTATATTGAAATACCTTTATACAGTCATAGTAATAAAAATCATAAATATTACACAAAAATTGCAAAAATTATCACTGAAAAATCTGGAGTTTTAATTTTTTATATATTTACTCTAATTAATAGGTTATTGGTGGTTGATGGGAGTGTTTTTATCTAGATATCATGCTTTTTTGGCTACAGATAATGTGTCTAATGGTGCCCATCAAGTAGTTTTATTTTACAAACATCAAAGAACAAAGAACGCACAACAATTTCATTCTTGAACTTCTTCTTCTCTCCTCACACCTGGTGAATTACCGCTAACTCAACAAATGGAGAAAAAATGGTTGATAGTCATTACGATGTCATCATCATTGGTACGGGTGCTGGTGGCGGAACACTGGCATATAAATTAGCACCAAGTGGGAAGAAAATTTTAGTACTGGAGCGAGGTACTTTTGTACCCAAAGAAAAAGCAAATTGGGATTCACTACAACTTTTTCAAAAAGAGCGCTATCGCCCAGCAGAAATGTGGTATGACAAACAAGATAAAATAATTCGTCCAGTCACACACTATTATGTAGGTGGTAATACTAAATTTTATGGTGGTGCATTATTTAGATTTCGCGAGCATGACTTCAACACAGTTTTTCATAGAGATGGTGTATCTCCTGAATGGCCGTTAAAGTATCAAGATTTTGCTCCCTACTACACTCAAGCTGAAAAACTATATGAAGTACATGGTCAACGAGGTTTAGATCCTACTGAACCTCACATCAGTGAAGACTATCCGTTCCCAGCAGTCAGCCATGAACCTTACATTCAAGAAATTCACGATGCCTTAAAAGATAAAGGCTTGCATCCATTTTATCTTCCACTTGGTATAAAGCTTAATGAAGCTAATCACTTTTTAAGTACTTGTATTCGTTGTGATACTTGTGATGGCTTTCCATGTTTTATTAATGCAAAAGCTGATGCTGATGTTAACTGCGTGCGACCAGCCATAACTCATCAAAATCTAACTTTAATTACTCAAGCAAAAGTTTTACAACTGCACACAAGTGCATCTGGTCGCGAAGTCACTAGTGTGACAGCAGAAATTGCAGGTAAACAGTATATTTTTTCTGGAGATATTGTTGTAATTGCTTGTGGTGCAATTAATTCAGCAGTATTGTTACTCAAATCTGCTAATGACCAACACCCAAATGGCTTAGCTAATAGTTCTAATCTCGTAGGACGAAATTATATGGCTCATAAGTTTGGTGTGGTCATGGCTTTGTCCACAAAATTCAATCCTACAGTTTTTCACAAAACTCTCGCAGTGAATGATTTTTATTGGGGAGATAAAGATTTTCCTTATCCCATGGGAAGCGTACAATTGTTAGGTAATATCACTACAAATAGAATAGCTGCTTATGCACCTGCTTTTACACCCTATATTATCGCTGAGGCAATAGCAAATCATTCTGTTTCATGGTTGTTAATAACCGAAGACTTACCAAATCTCAACAATCGCGTCCGCGTCAAAGGTGAGAAAATTATTCTCGAATATACAAATAACAACGAACAAGCATTTAATCACTTAATTAAGCGCTGGATCTTCGTTTTGAAATCAATCAGATTAGATTCTCAAAAAGGGCATTTGTCCTTTTTTATCCCCCAAAAATTGACTCTCAAAGAAGTTGGACATCAGTGCGGTACTTGTCGTTTTGGCGAAGATCCAAGAAAGTCTGTACTTGACATCAACTGTCGCACTCACGATGTTGATAATCTTTATGTTGTCGATGGTAGCTTTTTCCCCTCTAGTAGTGCTGTGAATCCATCTCTAACGATTATGGCAAATGCTTTGCGAGTGGGAGAGCATTTGCTCGAAAGGATGAAGTGACATTAATTACAAGAAGTTTGTAGTAAGCGCTTTAGCGCTTGAATATTTAAGGACTAAAGCCTTACTACAAGAAGTTTGTAGTAAGCGCTTTAGCGCTTGAATATTTAAGGACTAAAGTCCTTACTACGAACAAGTGATAGATTTATGGCAATAAGTATGGACAGTGAGGTGGAAACAATACGGATTGTTCAAGATATGAATAATTAACCTTTGTGTCTTAGTGTCTTTGTGGTTTAAAAAGACATTCTTTTTCACCACCAAGGACTAAGACACCAAGCAAAATATAATGGGCGGTGCGTTACGCTAGCGGTAACGCTACCAATTATTAAATCGGTGTTGCTGCCAAATTTTTTGATTCTGCAACTATTTGATATAGTTTGTCTTCAAACTTTCCCATACATACTGACCAATCATATTCGAGTACGGAAAAGCGGGCTTGCATGGACATTTCTTCTTTGAGGTCGGGATTTTCTAGAATTTGAATGACTTTGTTGGCAAAATCCCAAGGATTGTTGGGTGTGGCTAAAAAACCGTTGCGACCGGGGAATACTTGTTCTGAGGTTGAAGGAGCTTTGACTGCAACTACAGGAGTTCCGGAAGCTAAGGCTTCGTTGTTGGAGGTGCAGAAGTTTTCGGTAACGGATGGATTGACAAATACGTCGGCTCGTGCATACCATCCTAACAGTTCTGTACCGTGAGATTCGCCCCATACTGTAACGCCCGGTTCAAATTTGGCGGCGCGCTGGCGCATTTCTTCTTGTTGGGGACCGCTACCAACAATCACAAGATGCACATCACGTATTTTGGCAGCAATGATTGGATATATATCTAAAAGTTGAATGACGCTTTTTTCCGGGGCGATGCGTCCGACAAACAACAGAGTTGGACGACGATCGCAAGGAATAGGATCGTAACAGATATTGGCAGGATTAAATTTTTGGCAATCTATTCCTTGATAGGGAAGGTATTCACTGCGTTGAGATTTCAGACTTTTGTATTTCTCAAGCTGTTCTCGCGAAGGAAAGAAGTTATAGTCGTAGTTTTCACTGAACTGCTTGATTAACATTGGCAGCATGGGACGAATAAAGTTAAAAAACTGATTTCCCATGTAATATCGAATATAAGCGACGATATCTGTGTGAAAGAGAGATACGATCGGGGTGTTAGTTTTCCTGGCGTATTCAACTCCTACGGGACGACCGTAACCTTGTAAATAAAGTGAGTAAAATCCTCTCAGTTGTGGTGCTTCTTCAACCACCACAATATCTGGTTGAAATTCCTCCAACAACTTGGTATCACTCCAATGGCGATAGTGTAATGGTTGGGGAAGAGATTTGTAAAATATCAGGGGTTGGGTAGGGAATGCGTAAGAAGAAAATTTAGGGAAAGGTTGTAGTTCTTGCAGTCCTGACATGGGACGACTACCAACTTCTTTGGGATACTGGTCGTTGATTTCTGGGTGAATGAGAAAAACTTCATGTCCCTGTTGTAGCAACCACCGCACCCGTTGGTGTACCGCAACTGAAACCCCTGTCAAAAATGGCGCATATAATCCTGTAATCAGGGCGATGCGAAGAGGTTGTTTATTCATAGTTCATGGGAGTTGTTTAAAGAGATGGCCAGATGGGGAGATGGGGAGGCGATAGTAAGTTACTAACCACTAAATACCAACCACTAACTACCAACCACTAACTACCCAGATGTCAAAGAGATACTTTGCTATCAACAGGTTGGTCTAGCCTTTGATAAGGTCGATATTCGACTAGCCTGATGTTCCAAGGTCCTTTGATCTGATAAGTAATACCGCGCCAGTTAATTCTTGGCATCCATGCAGATGATAACATCGCAAACGCATAGATCCAGTGTGTCAAAGGAATGCCAACTAACATTTTCACTACAGTAACGATTGACAATTTAGTTATTGTTCCTGTATTGTTGCGAATGATTGGTTGTACTCCTTTTTCGAGAGCGATCGCCATTAAGAGTAGTGCTACTATATAACAGCCGAAACCAGCAAAAGCAACTGTAGCAGCATTCCATTGTTGTTGAAATAACGCCATCAGCGACAATACTAACAGTAGATTTGGCAGCAGTACTGTTTGCAGCGCATCAGCAATTACAGCCCACCATTGGGGATGGTAAAGGCGAGAAGCAAGTAGTTGACGCTTTGTCCAGCCTAGCAATCTTGGTAAGTCGCACTCTTCGCGATTGAGAATCAGCAGAGATGGTACAAACTTGACTTGCAACCCATGCTGTGCTAGTGTGCTATGAAGCATGGTATCTTCGCAATAAGCTCGTGCCCATCTATCTAGCAATCCAGTTTGGCGAATTACTTCTGTTTTCAGCGCCAAAGTACCGCCCCAAGGAATGCGATACAGATACATTTGCACAACTGCGGAGGCGTTCCAGAAGTATCGCACCAATGAACCCCAATATCTGGTTGTGGGCAAATACCAACGATTACCAGTAGTTGCTCCAATTTTGGCGTCGGCTAGAGGGCTGATTAATTCGCGCAGCCAATTGGAATGAACTACCGCATCTGCATCTACTAGCGCAACTGCTTTGTAGGAATCATCCAATTCTGAGACTGCTTGTACGATAGAACTGCATTTGAGGCTACAATTATATCGCCTGATCGTCAAAGGGGTAATTTGGACGTTAGTCGCTCCTATAGAGGCTATAGTCTCAGTAGCAATTTGCCAAGCTGGATCTTCTCGGTTATCGACGATCAGCTTTAAATCGTATTGCGGGTAGTTTTGTTGTAAGAGCGATCGCAAACAATTAGGCAAAAACGGATCGCCTCCCCGCAAACAAAGAACGATCGCTGTTTTAGGTAACTGGTCGTCTGGTAAGGAATTTTGGCGGTGCGATCGCAATACCCATAAAAATACCAGTAATATAGATACTTGAATTAGCAGCCAACCTAGCAAAAATCTACACAGAAATATCGCCAATTCTTTCATGTTTAAGGAAGAAGGAAGATAGATAAGATAGCCAACCTGTTGTTTGTTGTTTGTTGGTTGTTTACCACTGTACGGGCGCAAAGCATTGCGCCCTACTAACCAATGACCAATGACTAATGACTAATGATTAATTACTAAAGTTTATGGATCGAGTCCATACTTCATCACAATGTTAATTTTTGTATTTTTGTTCAATGCAAAACTTGCATCGCCAAACTTTGGTGCACCTGTTATAACTGACACAGTTGGATTATTGGAAATACCAAAACCTTCTTGGGGAATGCCTAAAAAATCTCTGTTGAGTATATAGTCTCCGTTTTGATCGTCAACAACAGCAACTGCATAAGTTCCCGGTTTTAAACCAGTAAACTGCTTTTTGATAGAGCTTCCTGTAATCTGAGTGCAGCCACTTTTGACCTCACTGGTATCACTAAAAGGAAACCCTTTTTCACTAGAAAATACTCTGAGGCAAATCTGACCTTTTTGGTTTTTTATGCCATTTACTACTACAGTAAGTGTAGTACTAGATTCTGCTTTAACAGTGCAAGCCAAACCAATACTTGCTGCGGTAGACAGAAAAAACAAAACAAACTTTGAAGCTTTAGTTAACATTGTTATTGCCATCAATAAACGTATTTGTTTGTTAGTGGTTGGTGGATAGTGGTTATGAGAGTATCTTAACTACTAACTACTAACCACTAACTACTACCTACTAACTACTAACCATTTACTTAGTTCATCATTTTTTGGATGTCGGTTTTTTTCAACCATTCTTGTGTCAGTCGCATTCCTTGTTCTAAATTAATTTTTGGTTCATAATTTAAGGTTTTTCGTGCTTTTTCAATTGAATAAGCATAGGGGCGAGTCATAAAATCCACGACTTCTGGCAAAATATCAGCTTTTTGGCGAAAAAGTTTTTGTCCTTGATAACGCAACTTGAGAAATAATTTCAGTTCATCTTTTGGTAGAGAAAAAGGTGCTGGTAAACCCGCCATTTCTGCCAAGCGCACGAAATACTCCTTCCAAGAAGTTTCTTGTCCGTCTGTGATATTAAAAATTTCACCGTAGGTTGCTTTTTCTAAGGCTAGAAAGATAGCTTCAATTAGGTTATCGATATATAGGTGATTGATCACTCCTTGTCCATCGTTAGCATAGGCAAATAATTTTTGCCGCATTAATAATAGTGGTCGGACTATCCAAGGAATGCTACCTGGACCGTAAACATCACCCGGTCTAATAATAATAACGCCAAAATTAGGTGGGTTATTCATTTGCAAAAGTGCTTTTTCAGCTTCTATTTTCGTCTGACAGTATGGATTATTTTCGCCTGAAAGTGGTCCATCTTCCGTAACACGATTAGGATAGTTGAAGCCGTAAACTAAAGCACTAGAGATATAAACAAAGGTTTTGGCACCAGCAGTCTTAGCAGCTTTAGCTATATTAATGCTACCACCAACATTGACCTCACGAAATTCTTCTATTGAACCACCTTCTTTGGCAATTTCATCTGTGTGTATAACTATGTCTACTCCCTGACAAGCTAATTCAGCAATAGCAGGATCGGTGATATTGCCAATAATGACTTTAGCGCCCAAGTTCTGTGCTTTTTTAGCTTGATCTAGGGAATTTTGCAGTCCGCGGACTTTCATCCTCTTTGCAATAGCTAGTTCCGCAGTACGCAAACCAATAAATTCGCCAATTCCAGTGATGAGGAGGGTTTGATTTTGGAAATCCATGCTAATTCTATGTTGATTGTTGGTTGTTGTTTGTTGGTTGTTTGTTAGTTGTTTGTTGTTTTTACCCAAACAACAATGAACTATCAACCAACAATGCATTAGAAAATATCTGCTGGGTCTGTAGAGCGGAGTTTATTGATAGCCAGTGCTCCTGAAGTCATACACATCAGTATTGTTGATATGAGAACAATTGCTGCATTCTGAAAGCTCATCATAATTGGTAATTTAGTTGCTTCCATGGCAAAGTCATATAGGAAGATGGAAATAATAAATCCTGGAATGTAGCCAAATACTGACAGAATCAGAGCTTGTTGAAACACGACATTTAATAAGTAGTTATTTTCATAGCCTATAGCTTTTAATGTCGCGTAGGCGACCAGTTGAGTAGAAATATTACTGTAAAGGATTTGATAGACAATCACAATACCAACCACTGATGCCATTGTTAGCATCAGATTCAGGATAAAACCAATAGGAGTTCTGGTCGCCCAATATTGTTTCTCAAAATCAATAAATTCTTGGTGAGTAAAAATTTTCACATCATTTGGTAAATTGGCTTTGAGTTCCTCTAAAACCTTTTCAGGATTTGCACCTGGTTGAAGTTTGATGACACCCACATCTATCATTTCAGCAGGACGACTGTTAGGAAATATCCTCAAGAAAGTTGTATCACTGACTATTAAGTTGCCATCTACGCCAAAGGATGGACCTAAGCCGAATAATCCACCGACTCTGACTCTATAACCTCTTAATGAATCAAAGGGAAATATTTCAAGTATTTGTTCGGTATTTTCTTGAATAAATTTCTGAGCAACTGGTCCAAATTCTGGTCGAGAATTGCGGTCAAAAAGCACGACATCGGGGACTTTAATTTTATCTATATTTTTCTCCACTTCTGCCAAATTTATTACAGGTCTACCTGGTTCAAAACCAATCACATAGATAGAATATTTCTCGCCGTTTTCAGGATTCTTAAATTTGGCAAATCCTAAATACATGGGGCTAACTGACTCTACACCGCTAAACCCTAAGGCTTGGTACAATCGAGTCCGAAAAAAGCTCTGAATTGCAGTCAATGATTTATATTGGGAACTGACTAAAAATAAATCGCCTTGGAGATTGCGATGCACTTGGGTAGCACTAGAGTAAAGTGCATCTTGAAATCCAAGTTGCATAAACATCAAAATCACAATAAAACCTATGCCAGCTACAGCTACTAAAGAACGAATTCTGTTTCTGACTAGTTGCAGCCATGCCAAAGGAATTTTAAACACCATGATTCCAGCTTTTGGGATTGTAGTTTTGCGAGTAATTTAACGATGCTGGGAGTGGCTAAATTTTGATCGCCACATCTACCTGTAAGTTGGTTAAACCAGCAACTTGTTGGCTATCTGCTGGATTATCAATGCGGATTTTGACTTGAATTACTCTGCGGTCTGTATCTGCTCCTGGATTGATGCTTAAGATGTTCTGTCTGTCAACTACCAAACCTATTTCGCTGACTGTTCCTTGCAGCTTTTTTCCAGGAAAAGCTGTGCTGGTAATAATAGCTTTTTGACCGACACGTACTTTCTGGATGTCGGTTTGATAAACTTCTGCAATGACGTGCATTTGAGAGGTTTTACCTACCTCAATAATTCCCGTGGAGGCGACTACTTCTCCTGATTTGGCGTGAACTTTCAAAACTTTACCATCGATAGGAGATTTAACATAAGTTAAATCGTGTTCTGCTTTGGCTTTTTTAACAGCAGATATTGCTGTTTTGAGTTCGGCTTCTGCTAACCGCACATCTGTTGGACGTACCTCTTTAATACTCCCGAGTTTGGCTTTTGCTTCTCTCAGTTGCTCTTGGAGAGTGTCTACTGTACGGTTAAGGGTTGCTTTGGCTTCGGTAAGCTGCTGTTGCAGTGTTTCTAGTTGCAAGGATTTACTAGCTGCTGTAGATGCAGAAACTGCACCTTCTTTGTATAGCTGTTGATATCGGGCGTTCTCGGTTTGGGCATTATTTACTTGGGCCTGAAGGCTGGCGATCGCTGCTTTTTGCGCATTTACTTCTCCTTGTAATTGCCACTCTATTTGGGCGATCGCTGCTTTTTGAGCATTAATATCACCTGTTTTCGCCCCAGCTTTTACTTGTGCTAATTTAGCTTGAGCAACTTGAACATTGTCTACAGCCTGTTGCACCGCTGCTAGAGAACGAGCGTATCCTTCTAGTAACGCTACTACTTGTCCTGCTTTGATCTCGTCTCCTTCCTTAACTAAAAGTTTTTCTACTCGCACACCAGTCAGTGAACTGGGAGCAGACAACTGGGTTACTTCTCCATCAGGTACTAAACGTCCTAAAGCAGTCACTGCAACTCTGGCTGGCGCTGTTTTGCTCGCCTTTTGTGGTTGAGTTTGAACGTTAGAACGAAACATTAACAAATGAAAAAAAGATACTAATCCGGTAGCTAAAGCAATAGAAACTGCCAAAAAAATTCCCCACCTAGCTACGGGTTTTCCAAAAAATAGGCTTTTCCTGTCTGTTGTCATATTGTTGTTGGTTGTTGGTAAAAACGCTAAAATTTTAAGAGTCAACACGAAGTGGTTAAAGTTTTTTGAACCACCAAGACACAAAGACATGCAGAGAAATTTGTATTCTCTTTCTTTCTAGTGCCATTACGCGCGGGCTTTGTTTATGTCACGGAAATTTCTAAGTTGATATGTGTCGAAATAGCAATTTTTTTGTTTAAGACTGTCATTAGTTTTTTATAAATACAAATTACTAATGACCAGCGAGCAAGGACAGCTGTTAGAGTTAATATGCAACGCTTATTGATTGACCAGCTTAGTCTCCCATTTAATCAAAAAGGAGTTATGAATGCTGTATTGGTACAAACAAATCAACTCCAAAATCTGTGGAGGTTTTGTACTAAAATATCCTGTACTTTGCCATTACTCAACATCAGCAAAAATATTCCCAAAGTGATGTAAAACTAATGAGAGAACTAACGAAGCGACAATAATTTTGGCATCAAAAAACTTGCTTTCCAGTATGGCAAAAAAGTTTGATGCTGTCAAGCCAATGTCAAAGTTGCAAAAATTACTTTTATTCTAAACCAGCCTGAAAGTTGGTCACGAGGATTTGGAGGCTTGCCTGGCCGCTGTTGCAATTGGTGCAAGATGTGAACTACCCTCCTTCTTATTTGGAGATGAATACAAACAATCAGTTTTTGTTATTAGCCTCGCAACTGAGATGGGGAACTTTTTGATCGCGATTTCCTTCACTAGAGTTACTAAGTCAATCACCGTTACTTCCTAACCAGGAATCATAAGACATTCTCATCAGATTTCTCAAAAATTTCACGTTTTTGATCGGACTGGTGAAATAATATTGGGTTTATCGTCTTGTTGGTATTTTCACTGACGACAGAAAAAAATAGTAATTATGCCTAGAATACCTATAGACAAAATTAAAATTGGTGTGAACCGCCGTCCATTAAATGGCGAAAAAGTTAGAGATTTAAAAGAATCTATTCAAGCTAATGGGCTACTGAATCCCATTACAGTAGACCAAAATTATAACCTGATTGCTGGGCTGCACCGTCTGACAGCTTGTCAAATGCTGGGTTTGCAGGAAATTGAGTGCAATATTGTTAATTATGAAGATGCTGAGCAAGCTCGTCTAGCCGAGATTGACGAGAATTTGATCCGCAACGAGCTAGAACCCCTAGAGCGTCATGAACTGTGGTTAGAACGAGAGCAAATTCTTCAGCATATGGGATTGAGAGCGAAAGCAGGAGATAATCAATACACTCTCAAAGGTAGTGCAACCATTGCACCACCTGTCAAAACTACTCGGGAAATGGCAAAAAAAGCTGGCTACTCCGAACGTACTTTGCAACAAGGCTTGCAGATAGCCAAAGCAATTCACCCAGAAGTTAAACAGATCATTAAAGAAACACCACTGGCTAAAAGTACAACAACTCAATTAGAGATCGCCAGAACTGCAACTAAAGAACGTCTGTTGGCAGAAGAAGCAGAAAAGGCTGCACAACTAGCCAAAGCCAAGGGAGAGCAACAAGAAGCCGAACGACAAGCTATCTTGGCTAAAGAAGCACGAGCCAAGCAAAAAGAGTTACAGTTGCTAGCTTTCAAAAGTGCAATGGCACAAAAACAAGCAAAGTCAGCTGTTAAGAAAGTACCACTGCAAGCAGAACAACCTGTTAAGAAAGCAACTGTTAATGTCAGGGAACCAAGAGTCAAAGTTGGTGACGAATTGATGCTTGGTAGGCACTTAGTTTATTGTAGCGATACTAGCAGCAAAGAATTTCGGGAACTGTTGCCCTCGAATGCGGCTTTGGCGATCGCAACCCTATCACCAACTTGGAATCATGATTATTTAATCGATGAAGCGCGGATTGTTGCTGTGGTGCGTTCCCAGGACAATGTTTACAAATTTTGCAGCCGGACTCGAATGCCATTTCAATATGAACTGATAATTGACAATTTGTATATAGGCATTTTTTCTCGCCAATTAATATCTAACCCTCAAATACCAATCAATGTTGAAGGCATAGAAGGAATAGTCAATTACCTCATTAATTTATACACCAGTCACCAAGATAAATTTGTGATTGCTCCGTTCATGGGAAATGGTGAAATTCTCATTGCTTGTGAAAGATTGGGGCGTATCTGTTTTATCGGAGATGAGAACCCGGAATTAGTCAGCCGCGGAATTAGGCGCTGGGAGCAGTGGACGGGAAAACAAGCAGACAAAAGTGATAAATAAAAACCAATTTTGTTAAAGATTAGGTGTTAAAAGCAACCCTTTAGTATTGCAATCCCAAACAATATGTTTTCTTTGTGTGTTTGTGTCTACCCTGCGGTCAACCGCTACGACTCTATGTTGTTCAAAAACAAATTTTATTAACCACCAAGGTATAAAGACACCAAGTAACCATTCTGTTATTGATTAACATTCACTTAATATGTGTCTGCTCATCCTCAACAAATTTTGACGCAGTCCAAAAGTTCTCTGACCATGTCAGATCAAATACTTGGAACTGAAAGTGATTTGCTACTAAATAAAAGTAAGTAAAGTTACTACCTTAAACTGCTTGATGATTTCCATTAGTTTTTTTAAAATTGCCTTTCACGAACAGTCCTGTTGACGCTCGCCATGCTAATGTTGTTGTTAATTCTCATTATTTCAGCGGCAAGGCAAATTAGTTAGTTCTTTGAAAGCGGACAACTAAACACTAAAAAGCCTAATTGCCATCATTAATTACGAGTTCAATTATTTGGTGAATTTGCTCATGAATTCGGATCGGAGGAGATATTTTTCTGTAACAATTTTGTCAAAAAAAGTTTGACAAAATTCATAGAATATATTATCTTGGAAGTCGAAACTGCTATGGCATTCATTAAGATTCAAAACGTTGTCATTAACACTAATTACATTGCCGCAGTTAAGCTAGATAATCAAACTGGCTCTGGAGAAAAAAGTATTTCTATCCTCTTAGTTACTCCCAAGTTTTCGTTATTCCAGCTGGAAAGCATCTCCACCAATCACCATCATCACGAATGGATTGAGTTCACCGGTCAAGCAGCTAATGCACTGCAAGACTACTTCACTAGTTACAACAACGTTATCGACCTACTACCAGAATCTCATGAGTCGAGCGCTGTGTAATATTTTTTTTATTTGATCGCAACAGACTTAGCCGAGATGATTTTCATCAGGCAAAGTGTCTACTCATCAGGGTGACATTTGCTATTTAGCATGAATGCCAGTACAAGTATTTAGCTTTTGTGCATAGGATAACTGCTACATTAATTCGCTACAGAAATTGTAGCAGTTCTAGCATCCACATTATCAAAGATTAGACTAGTTTTCTATGTCTGCTCATTCAATTGATATTGCCTTGGCGCAATTTGAAGAACAGATAAACGATTGTGAAAAGGCTTTGGTGAGGTTTATTGAGGTCAAAAAAAAGATGTCGGAGCGATCAATGCCAATCGAAAAAATTAACAGAAAATTGCAACATAATCCTATCGCCATAATTGGTATGGCTTCTTTATTTCCTCAAGCCAGAAACTTGCAGGAATATTGGCAAAATATTGTTAACAAACTCGATTGCATTACTGACATTCCATCAACACACTGGAGTGTAGAGGATTACTACGACCCCAATCCCAGAACGCCAGAAGACAAAACCTATTGCAAAAGAGGTGGATTTATACCCGGTATTGATTTTAACCCAATGGAGTTTGGCATTCCACCAAATATCTTAGAGGTTACGGATGTTTCGCAACTGTTAAGTTTGCTAGTTGCCAAACAGGCGATGGAAGATGCTGGCTATACAGAAAATCGCGAGTTTAATCGCGAAACTGTAGGCGTGATCCTGGGTTCAGCTGCACTGAAACTAGGAGTTCCCCTGGCTGCACGCCTACAATATCCCATTTGGGAAAAAGCACTCAGAAGCAGTGGCTTATCTGATGAAGATACCCAAAAGATTATCGAGAAAATTAAAAGTGCCTATGTGAAATGGGATGAGAATGCATTCCCAGGTATGTTGGCTAACGTAATTGCCGGACGCATTGCCAACCGCTTAAATTTAGGCGGGATAAATTGTACAGTTGATGCTGCTTGTGCTAGTTCCTTCGCTGCCCTGAAAATGGCAATTAGCGAGTTAGTAGAGCATCGCTG
>JANZYY010000462.1 GCA_026419705.1 Fischerella sp. | reverse complement strand
GTAAAATTGCTTAATCACGCAACGCGGTTTAGAGGGTTTATCCTCATCCACTGCCAAGAAGGTTCTGCCAAAACCACCCTGTCCTATGGGTTTGGTGGCGCGGTAGCGTTCTTTGAGAAGTAACTTAGAACCACAAGTTAGGCAAAACTTTTCATCATTCGTATTTTGGGGTTTGGGACAGTTGGGATTAAGGCAATAGCTCATGTTGAGGACTGATAGATATCTGTCTTTATTGTGCCCTGCTCCAGCCAGATAGTGATATGTGAAGTTTTGTCAAGGGCTGAGAGAGCGATCGCGCTATTTCAGCAATGTTAAGAGTTTTAGTACCACATTCGATGTTCCCAGTGTTACTTTGTGGAAAATGCGATCGCTCTTATAAATTTCTGCTATCTCTAGCAATATCCTGCAAGTGACTGATGAATATAAGCGTGAAATTTGACAATTATTTGGCATTACTGACCATTAAGGATGTAACAATCTGCCTTATCTTCCCCACCCTCTTTGCTGCCAAGGTATAAAGTAGGGGTGGGTTAATCACAATTTAGAGGAAAAATCTGTATGGCAACTTACCAACCCGATCCAGAAACAGTCGCAACCGAATCTGTCTCAACCAACGAACTAATCGATGAAATGGTGGCAAGCACTACAAGTATCAACCATGTAGAAGTAATCGAAAACGTTATTAACACTTTAGAACAAAATGATAGTGCGATGGTTAGCCATCCTTCAGAGGGTGGTTATCTATGGAAATTTACCTATGGTAGTGTGCAAGTATTTGTTCAACTCACAGGCACAACAGATGAAGATACCATGACAGTATGGTCTCCGGTACTAAAATTGCCTGCCAAAGATGAACCGAGACTGATGCGGAAATTATTGGAGATGAACTGCTCTAGCACCTTTGAGTCTCGTTTTGGCATTATTGAAAATCAGGTGGTTGTCATTGCAACGCGCGCCCTAGCAGAATTGTCTGCAGGCGAAGTCTCACGCCTAATTACTGTTGTGGCAACGATTGCCGATAACAACGATGAAGCTTTACAATCAGAGTTTGGTGCCGCTTAGGCAATTTTAGATTAGATATTTTAGATGGGGTCTGCTGCATAGGAATGGATGGTAAGCAGATTTGGCGACTAATTCCTTTATTAGAAGCCACTGGTAACGTCCAGATGGCGATCGATCGGTGGTTGTTAGAACAGCATCTGTCGGGACAGCATCCTCCGACTCTGCGGTTCTATACTTGGTCGCCACCCGCTATTTCTCTTGGCTATCATCAAAAAAAATATCCGGAATATTGGCAGCATCTGACTTGGCAAGGTGAAAAAGTAGATTTGGTGAGGCGTCCTACAGGTGGGAGAGCAGTTTTGCACCAAGGCGATTTGACTTACGCTGTCGTGAACTCTGGACTCAATGGTAGTCGTGTTGAAGCATACCAAAAAATCTGCGAGTTTTTGATTCAAGGATGGAGTCAACTTGGCGTAGACTTACATTACGGTGCTGCTGGACGAGGTTATATCCACAATCCTGACTGTTTTGGTACTGCTACTGGCGCAGATTTAGTGACGATAGATGGTTGTAAACTCATTGGTAGCGCTCAGTTGCGACGTAGTGGGGCAATTTTGCAACATGGATCTATGCGTTTGCAACCAGATACAAAATTATTTACTGAGGTATTTGGTGCTGAGTCGTTTAGAAATGTGCAAATTCCTCAAAACCTAAGTATTGAAAAGATTATTACTGTTTTGATAGCTGCTGCTAGTGATTGTTTTGGTATAAAGTTAACTGTGCAACCACTTTCTGAAGATGAATGGCAAGCAATTTTGGCACTACCACCTTTATTGTGAATCTGTACTAATTAGAGTCCCAGCCACTCTCTAATTTCCCGAACTAGCCATTCGCGTTCAACATCGCTGAGTTCAGGACTAAATGCACCAAACTTGTATTTTTCAGCACCAGCTTCAATGCTTACTGCCATTAGTGGTCTGTTATTAACAGCAATTGATTCGCTGCTGACATGAACACAATGAATAGCTGAAGTTTTACCTTGCCGTTTTCGATAGCATTGACCAAATAATTCCCACTGCATAAAAAAGTAATTATGGTTAAAACGAATGTAAACTTCTCCAAACGCAGGTAAAATCAACATGCTCAGTGGAAATAATCCAGCTATCCAATGCAGTAATAAAAAAGGATGGAAAGCGCCTCTTGTAAATAAAATTAGAATACCATACCAGAAACTCACAAAAAATAATAAAAAAGTATCAGAAAACTGTATTCCTCGCGCTGGAATTTTTATCTCTAGGCGACTGGCTGATTTCTTGAGTTTAATCCGGCTACCGTGGGGTTGAGAAGCTAAAGAAGATGATTGAGAATTAAGGCGACCATGGAGAATTTCTAATGCTTGACGGGCTGTTTTGATGCGTTGGTCAACATCTGGTTCTGTAAGAGCTTCCAACCAGCGGATAAAATGAGGACTTAAGGTAGTGCGATCGCTAAATTGAATTCGCATATTTCGCTGTGGTAAATCGGCGGGTGCAGTACCTGTAACCAAATGAATTAAAGTCGCTCCTAAAGCATAAAGGTCAGAGGCGGGAACTGCTCGACCACCAAATTGTTCCATTGGTGCATATCCGTAAGTACCAACTACCGTAAATGTGGCTCCTTGCGCTGTGGCTCTGTCTTGCACTGCACCAAAATCAACTAAATAAACTTGTTTATCGTCACCCAAAATTAAGTTACTTGGTTTTATATCGCGGTGGAGAACTGGTGGAATCAGTGAGTGCAAATAAATTAATATTTCTAATACATCAGTAGCAATTTTTCGCACTTGTTCTTCAGAAAATTTCTGCCTTTGATTCAGCAAATCTTTCAAAGATGAACCAGGAATAAACTCTTGAACTAAGGCAAACCACAAGATACGGTCGTCTATAGAAAAATAATCGCGGTACTTGGGAATGCGGGGATGGTTAAGTTGCTTGAGTACATCTGCTTCCCGCTCAAACAGTTTGAGGTCGTCCCACTGTACTTGATCGCCAAATGCTAGAAACTTGACTATCACTGCTTCTGCTGGTTGAGTTGCTAAATCCTCAGCTAGCCAGGTTTGACGACCCGCATTCTGTCCTAATTTTTGTTTGAGTTGGTAGTGAGACTCCTGCGGGGTCGCTACGCGAACACGCAATACTTGTCCGGCCTCCAGCATGGGTAACTACTCCTGTCAAGGACTTGATACTAATGTAACTATTATTTATATAGGAAATAGTAAATACACTGAGATATCAAGGATAATATCTATAAGACATTCTAGCCAAATTTCAACCGATCGCTAAATAAATTTGGCAACCATAACTAACCAAAAACACATCATTTTAAAATTCATTATATATATACAAACAAATGATGAAAAAGTTTACATTAATGTAAAAACTCCGAGCTTAAAAAAATCTCATAGTTATTTATGATTATACAAATAGGTAACTTATTGCTGATACAAACATAAATCTTGCTAAAAAATCTTCTCACATAGATATTTTTTTTGGAGGTAATTTTCAGGAAACCCAAAATATCAATCATAGTTTTAGTAGAATTTAATAACGATCGCGAACCTATAAACTATCGCTGTCAAGGTACAACCTTCAAACTCAAATTTTCTTTGTGTCTTTGTGCCTTGGTGATTCAAAAATAAATTTGAGAAACCACCAAAACACTAAAACACCAAGTAAAATCAGTAGAACTGTAGCGTAGTCGAAGTTGCAGCGTACGCTACTTTCCTCCCTAACGACATTTATCGTTCGGTCTCTACAATGACGACAACAACCTGATATTTCTTCAGCGGAGGGTTAGAATCCTCGGTTCCTCCGATCTCTTTCATCACCAATTCCCGATTAGAGACGCTAGCTATGTCAGTTACCTTTTGTGGGTTTATTTTTCTTAAAGCTCCACTTGGAATTTTTACAATTTGATAACCTAAGTCTACCCATACCATTTCGACGCCAAGAGGAATAATACTTGGTTCGGTATCGACTACAGTACCTTCTTCTCCTTGGTATTGGTTCATGAAAGGAAAATCATCTACGACCACGCGATTGCCAGATTTAAACCTATCGCTCATAACTGGTAACACCCCCTGCCTTCAGTATGCTTAAGCCATCATTCAGTGTTATTTCCGATTTAAATTAGAAAAAAATTCACTCCCCTCTAATTTAAAGTTAGAAAAACTTTTTGAGGAACTTGTGATTATTACGACCAATGACAACTCCACTCTACAGCTAGTGAGTTATCGCCCTCATGAAAAAGCATGGTATCAGCTTTGACTAGAAGTTATGGAGGCGATCGCACCCTATAGCATTAAACTCTCTTGGAAATTTACAAGAATTGAAGAAATAGCGATCGCCTCGCTTCCAAGAGAACCAAAAAAGCTGATTGCTATCAGCAGGTGAGCGATCGCTCCTCGGAATTCACCATCCACCTTGAGACAGCATTGGGAAAAGTAATTTTAGTCGGCTGGTTGTGGGGCGATCGCTGACACGCTACTACGTTTATGAATTTATGGTTGACTTGGCAATTACCTGTAGCTGCAAGCC
>JANZYY010000461.1 GCA_026419705.1 Fischerella sp. | reverse complement strand
GGTATTGCTTGTGCTTGTTGTCCTACCGTTTATGGTTGTTGAGGTTCTGGTAGTGGTTCTGGTTGTGCTTGATGTGCCGTTATCTGGTATTGTTGGTACGACAACATCACCGGATCTAGTTTGTGCTAAAGCTGCGGAATTACCTACAAATAAGGATAAACCGAGACTGCTCAATAAAAGAAAATTTCGGATTCGTGATGACATAAATCATCCTCAACATAGGAGGGAGATGTAGAGACGCTTCAAACAGCGCGTCTGGGAGTTGCTAATTTTAGTGACGAAAGATTTATTTGTTTTGATTCAGCGATCGCGTGTATTTTTTTCTTTCCGTTCTTTTTCCTCTTTGAGAATCTGTTTTACCTTGGCTTGAATTTCTGCGTGTCGTGCTACTCCCTCGTAGGCGTAGCGATTGTAATTGCTGCGCGTAATTAATTCTTCCAGATATTCTATGCGTTCATCACTACCTGGGTGAGATGATAACCAAGCAGGGGGAGAAAATTTCTGTTGTTTTTCTAATGTCATCATCAAGTTATACAAACCATCAGCAGCGTAACCATTAGCCACAATCAGGCGTGTACCAAGATTATCTGCTTGACGTTCCATGTCACGACTGTAGCTAAATGTAAATAATTGACCGAGGGTTCCACCTAAAGGAAGATACTGAGTGAGATTGCCAATTAGGTTCCCCTGGGTGACGAGTTGAAAGCCGTGGGAAAGCAGTACGTGAGATAATTCATGAGCAAGTAATCCAGCCAATTCTGCTTCCGAGTTGGTTTTCGCGATCGCCCCTGCATGGATAAAGATTTTACCCCCTGGTAGCGCAAAGGCATTCAGGCTTTCTTCCGGAATTACAAAAAACTCGTATTTAAACTCATCTCTTCCACCGACTTTCGCCAATTTCTGTCCGATTTCATTGACGTATGCAACAACCTGCGGATCTTCAACTAATTTTAGTTGCTTTTTTACCTGTTTTGCTACCGACTCGCCCACAGCCTTTTCACCCTGTAGCAGCATCAAGGTAGAATCTAGGGCAGAAAAAGGACCGACCAGACTACCAGTCAGTGCATATCCTAAAGCACCAGTGATAATATTAGCGATCGTATTCCCCCTAACTTCCGAGCGGATATGAGATTTATAACGTTTGAGATTTTCTTCTGCTAATTTGTGAAACTCAGCTGCTTGCGGATCGTTAGGGTTGAGAATTGCAAATTGTCGCGCTGCCAAAGATGCTTCCATCCATTTTTTAGCATCCGCTAATGCGGTAACTTTTGCTTTGATTAAATCAGCCCGATCGGGATAAAGCGTAGCAGCACGCTCTAAAACACTCAAAGCTTTTTTGTTATCACCGTATTTTTGCAGAATTTCAGCGTATTTTATATGACCAGGAATAAACTCTGGATACTGCTCAACCAGCAGCTCTAATGGTACTAAAGTTCTAGTTTGCAGCTTACTAATAATACCTGCTTGTGCCTCTCGCCAGTATACTTTCCCACCTGGAGATAGTTGAGCCGGATCTGCGATCGCAGGTTTGATTTGTGGTAACTCTGATACCTTTGCAAATGGTTTTTTGACTTCACGATATATTTTCTCTGCGGCTGCGTAATCTCCTGCCAAATAAAGCTTGTCAGCTGTCATTAACTTTTGCTGGCGGGCAATTTCTTCAGGGCTTGGTGGGGATTCTGCTACTGGCTCTGGCTCGGTAGTTTCAGTCGGCTGTGGAGAGGATTTTTTGTCAGTTTCGATCGCAACTGTGGGTTCCTGTGCAGTAGTGGGCGCGCTCGGCTGCGTTAGGATAATCGCCATAGATGTCCCCAGCGCCAACATTACCCAACAGAGGACAAAAAATAGTGACTTCCAGCGTCTTTTCATGGAGAACCTCCTCTGCAAACAGTTCTTTTCTCAATGTATGAGGTGTTGTTAACAATCGCCCAGAGCGATCGCACCTGTTTTGCAAGATCCCTAACCAATCTTCACAGAGTTGCTTTCCAAAAAATACTTGGTGTCTTTGTGCCTTGGTGGTTAAAAAAATCTTGAACTACCAAGACACCAAGACACAAAGAGTCAGATAATTTCTATAGTTTTGAGGCTGATGATTAATGATGTACCATTGACATCTATTTGCTGACGGTAGTGAGGATTCTCAAGTTCGTGAAAGTGAATTTCAACAGCGAGAACTTCGTTCTTCACTAGTTCGAGATGTATTTTCAGGGACTCTAACAGCTCTCCCGATGTCTCCACACCCAACTCAATTCGTTGGGAAACTTCCAGACCTGCTTGCTTGCGGGCATTTTGTAGCAAGCGGATAGTATCTCGAACGAGTCCTTCTTGAATCAGTTCTTTGGTAATTTGAGTGTTTAGCGCTACTAAATAGCCGTGTTCTTCGAGTGCTACATAGTTCTTGGGACTCTGAGCTTCAATGAGAAATGCTTCCGGCTCAAAGTGATAGAGTTCTCCATCTAGTTCGATCGCAGTCTGTTTTCCTTCACGAATGTTATGAACAATTTCACGAGTGTTAAGGGTTGCAAGTGCTGTCCTCAATTTGGGTAGCTTTTTACCAAGGCGCTTGCCCAGAAGTGGTAAATTCGGTTTGACGGTGTAATCTACAAAATCCGCTGTCACATCTAGGTAAGTTACGGATTTAACGTTGAGTTCCTCTTTCAGTTGGTCTTCTAAGCACTTCAATCCTGATAGTTCTGCTTGATTCTGAACTCGCACTAATATTTCCGGAAGGGGTTGACGTGTTTTCACTCCAGCCATTGCACGGGTGGCGCGTCCCAACTCGACAATTCGCATCAGCGTACTCATGTCACGCATTGCGCATTCATCAATTAAGGCCGCATCCCACTCAGGCCAGCTGGCTAAATGCACTGACTCTGGTTCGTTCGGGAAGATGCTCAACACTAAGTTTTGATAGATGTATTCGCTGGTAAAGGTCGCCATGGGAGCTATTAGCTTGACGACTGTTACTAGGGAGTCATAAAGGGTTTTGTACGCTGAGAGTTTGTCGCGATCGTTTGTAGATTTCCAAAATCGGCGGCGATTGCGACGCACATACCAGTTTGAGAGGTCGTTCACCACAAAATCGCGGATTATTCGACTAGCAGTTGTGGAATCGTAGGCGTCGAGTTTGTCTGTCACATCTCGCACTAGTGCGTTGGTTTTGGATACTAACCAGCGATCGATCGCAGGACGTTCTGCGATTGGAATCTCACGAGTCAAATCGGGTTGATCGAGATTTGCGTAAAGGACCAGGAAACTGTAGGTGTTCCAAAGTGTCATTAAGAAGTCACGCAAGGTGTCTTCAACCAATGCTTGAGAAAAGCGCTTGCTACTGTCGGGAGGGCTGCAGCTATAAAAGTACCAGCGCAGGGCGTCCGCTCCTTGAGCATCTAATACAGTCCAAGGATCGACTACATTGCCTTTTGACTTGGACATTTTCTCGCCTTTTTCATCAACAATGTGTCCGAGTACGATCGCGTTTTTGAAGGCTGGGGAATCCTGTTTGAGATGGGACAAAGCACCCGGTTCTCGCTCTGGACTACCAGTATCTGTGAGTAGGGTTGCCAAAGCGTGCAGACTGTAAAACCAGCCGCGTGTCTGGTCTATGCCTTCGCAAATATAGTCTGCTGGAAAACTATCAGCCAGCATGTCTCGATTCTCAAACGGATAATGCCACTGTGCGTAGGGCATTGCGCCTGACTCAAACCAGACGTCTATGGTGTAGGGGACACGTTTGAAACGCTTACCGTTCTTCTCAAAGGTAATTTCGTCGATGTCAGGACGATGCAAATCTAACCCAGACAGATCGCGCCCCGTCAGTAATTCCAATTCTCTGAGACTACCAATACAGAGAAACTCGCTTTCATCTTCACTAACCCAGATGGGTAGCGGTGCGCCCCAATACCGCTCGCGTGAAAGTGCCCAATCAACGTTGTTCAACAGCCAATTCCCAAATCGACCATCGCGGATGTATTCTGGATGCCAAGCGATTTTGTAATTATTTTCAATCAGTTTGTCTTTAACTGCTGTTGTGCCGATGTACCAACTTTTTTTGGCGTAGTTAATCAGCGGTGTCCCATCGCGGTAGTTGAAGGGATAGGTATGTCGAATCGTAGTTTTTCGATACAGCAAACCCAACTCTTGCAAATCCCGAGCAATTTGCTCATCGGCATCCTTAAAGAATACTCCTGTATAAGGACCTTCTCCTGCAGGCGCATTGACTGGTTTCACTTCGGGATATACCTTTCCCAACAGATCGACTGAAAAGAGCATCGGCAGATTGTGCTTGCGTCCGAGTTCAAGGTCCCCGTATGCGGTGGCGATATGCAAAACCCCTGTCCCGTCGCTAATGTTAACTTGCTCGTCAATCACTACACGGAAGCCCCTAGAGAGGTCTTCCCCCTCTGGAACGCGACCTTGTAAGATGGGATTGTAGCGCAGGTCAACCAGGACTTCACCAGTAAAGGTCTTGAGGGTCCGGTAATTGCCTTCACCGAATACATCGTTAGCGCGATCGCAAGCGAGGATGTAGAGGTCTTTTCGATCTCGATCGCGATCGCTAGCCGAAGCCTCAAATAGACCATAGG
>JANZYY010000460.1 GCA_026419705.1 Fischerella sp. | reverse complement strand
ACCATTAAATGTGCCACAAGATCCGCGTTAAAAAATCATGAATTATGAATGATGAATTATGAATTTTAATATTTCATCATTCATAACCCATCATCGATTATTGCTTACCTTCTTGTTTTTGTACGGCTGCGATCAGCGATCGCACTTGTTGAGTTCCTTCGGAAGGCTCAAATGAGAGGGGGAATTTACGCTTAGCTAGCATCCGTAAACCTAGGGGTACAATACTAAGCAATCCTCTCAAGTCTTTAAAATAGTTGCCAACTACTTGTAAACCAAATTGCCTTTCATCAATCCATCCACCTTCTTTGACTAGTTCTACTAATACTTTGCGATGACGAATTGAACGACTGTCAGTTTTTTGTTTGCGTGTGAGAATTTCTTGTTTAATTTTAGCGATCTGATCTAGTGGAGCAACATCCATCGGACAAACACTATTACAGTAAAAACAACGAGTACAGCCCCAAACTCCTTTAGTACCTTCGTTGTATTTTTCCAACCGATTTTCAGTTTCACAATCGCGGGAGTCTGCCACCATGCGATAAGCTTTAGCCAGAGCATGAGGACCAACAAAGCTGGGATTGACTTCAAAGGCATTGCATTCAGAGAAGCAAGCTCCACACATGATACAATTGCCTGTCTGATCTAGACGCGATCGCTCTTGTGGTGTTTGTAAAAATTCTCTTTCTGGTACTTGTCGCGCCGCTGTACTCACGTAAGGAGCAACCGCCTCTAAGTTGTTCCAAAAACTGCTCATATCCACTACTAAATCCCTAATTACAGGCATGTTACCTAATGGCGCGATCGTGATTTCTGGAATAGTATTTTTATCACTTGTGTTTGCTGCTAGCTGTTGCAATCTGGCAATTTCGCTGCCAAGGTTTTCTTTACAAGCTAAGGCTGAACGCCCGTTGATTCGCATAGCACAGCTACCGCAAATTGTATTGCGACAATTTTTGCGAAACGCCAGAGTTCCATCTTGTTCCCACTTTATACGATTGAGACAATCCAGGATTGTATTACCTGCTTCTGCTTGCAAAAGGTAAGTTTGCACAACAGGAGAAGAATTTTGTTGCTGTCGAATTACCTTAAAAACTACTTCCATTGCCATTAACCTAACTCTTGAAATTACTCCATCTCTCTAAAAACATAGACTGATTGCATAAGTCGCTAAAAGAGACATTTATAAGTCGAAAGGGGAAAGATCAAAGGTAAAAGGATTAATAAAATCCATTTACTCTTTAACATGCAGCCCTTTTCCCTTAAAATTAGCCTTCCACCTTTTCCCATCTCTGACAAAAGTTACTTTGACAAGATGTCTAATTATTCCTACAGGTCGGTTACTTACCCCATGAGCTGTAATCTTGTTGCTCTTAATTTTAAGCTAGCTGTTAACATGCTGATAATTAAAGAGCTACTGGTTCTAGTTTCGGGATCAACATGGATATCTTAGTTTTAAAAGCTCTGAATGGGTTTGGCGACAGATTTGTCAACCTCTACACTCAATCACCTACAGGATATAACTGTATGTTGATGTTAACAAAAGTCAACCACCAACAGGAAAAATGCCTGAATAGGTCGCAAAGTGGCAATTTTTTTGGTTATATAGAATAGTTTTAGCTTTTGATAACCATCTTGAGGTAATGAATAAGCGACAGAATACTCTGATAGATTTTTGGCTCCTCTCAATCAAGAAACTCTAGTATGTAACTCTCTTGCCAAAACTACTTATCTATCTAAAATAGATTAATTTTTATAAAAGCCATACCTCAACACTCACAATGGCAATAAAGCGGGAGGAAAATCCTCACCGCTTTTTGGCTTCTGAAGATCATAGATTATGATCAAAGTATAGGAGTAAGTTGAATTCAAACTTAAACAATTATTTTGCTATTATGATTGCATGCTAGTATTTAATATAAAATTACGAGGTAACAAAACCAGAACAAATAGCCGTGCAAGTGCGGCTAATACCGTTTTGTTTATTCGTGATGTAGGGACGTAAAATATTTCGTCTCTGTTGACGGGATCAAAGGGTATATGCCCAGCAATCTTACATAAATACGATGCTGTCCTAAGTTTGGGAGTAAGCATGAGTTAAATCCAGCAATCTCTGGGGTCTACGACTTAGTTGTAGTGGTAGAACTCAAAGGCAATAAAGTGGAAAGAAAACCCTTGCTACTTTTTGCCTGCTCAATTTGTAAAGATGGCTGAAAATACACCATCACAGTAGCCTCAGAAAAGAAAAATATTTTATTTTCCGATGGCAAATGATGGTTAAAAGTGCCGTAAAATTACCAAAATTAACACCTATGACAGCCATAACCTTGAATAGATGGCAAGCAACCATAAAAGAGGATTTTGGTTTGTTACAAACAGGGATCTACTCTTTTGGTAGGGTTGCTAATAGTTTTGTGCAACTGTCGAAAAGCCAAACGCTGGCATAGGTAAACTCTGTAAATAGCTTGGAGATAGTTAAGGATATTTTGAGCGTAATGACTGAAACTGCAACCGCACCATTAACCGGAAAAGCACTGCTTGCAAAAGTAAAGGAGCTTTCTAACTTACCACGTCGAGAAAGAGCAAAACAGTGTGGTTATTATACAATTACAAAAAATAACCAGATACGAGTCAATCTTACGGATTTCTATGATGCTTTGCTGTCGGCTAGGGGAATTCCCTTAAGCCCAGAAGCACCCAAAGATGGTCGTGGTCGTGAACCTACTTATCGAGTCAGTGTTCACCAAAACGGTCAAATTGTAATTGGTGCAACATATACTAAAGCAATGGGCTTAAAGCCTGGTGATGAATTTGAAATTAAGCTGGGATACAAGCATATTCACCTAATTCAAGTTGACAGTGATAAAAAAGGAACCCAGCTGGAACTAGATACCGAAGCAGGGGAAGAAGACGAAGAAATTGAAGAAGATGAGTAAATTTTTCTAATGCTAGGGATAAAGTTAATGGTGAGTTATCCATAACTTTTTCTCTAGGCAAGATGAGAAACTTAGTTGCTGTAGTTTGAATATTTATTCAAACAGAAAAATACGATTAGACCTCTTGCGGAAATTGCCAATTTTGATAGAAGCTTGACTAAGCAGAGAGAAAAGCAGAATCAAACCAGCAAAAGTGGGAGCATAATCAAGCGATCGCATAGCTACTCCCGATTAAAAATTGCTCAAAAACATAACTAGCTTTTCTCTCGTCAAGCAAGAAATTTATGGTAGCAAGAAGTCTGTCGTGTTTTTTAATTTTATTTTGATAGCGTTATTTGAGCGATTAGCCCAGAATTTACAGTCATTTCTAGAAAATGCACCAGGGCTGGTTGTAGTGATGTTTTTTTTCATTGCTTGGTGTGGGTGTTGGTTACCAGTAGCAACTTTACTGGCCGTAGCACTCAAATGGCAACCCAGCAAACCTTTAAAACCAGAGCAAAAGTTACCTTTACTGGTCTCGCTTTATTTATTAGCACCCTTGATTTTGTGGGCTGCTATCTGGCTTACGAATACGCCTTTATCTAATTACGGCTTCCTTGCTAATATTTCCATCCTTAGTTCTTTAGCAGTGGGCTTTAGCTTGGGAATATTGAGCCTTGTTGTGGTGTTTGCATGGCAATTTTGGCTGGGATGGTGCAGATTTGAAGAATCTAATATCAAGCAATTACCATCTATTCTGCTGCCTATTTTGTTGATAGCTTTATTTGTAAGTGGTATTGAAGAGCTGGTTTTTCGCGGGTTCCTGTTCAGCGAGTTAGAACAGAATTATTCAGTTGGGATTGCGGCGGTCGTTTCTAGCCTGATATTTGCTGCACTACACTTGGTTTGGGAACAACGAGAAACCATACCACAACTTCCGGGATTGTGGTTAATGGGAATGGTGTTAGTACTGGCACGGCTTAGCGATCGCGGTAACTTAGGTATAGCTTGGGGACTGCATGCTGGATGGGTATGGGCGATCGCCTGCTTGGATACAGCACAACTAATTAATTACAGCGATCGAGTTTCGGAGTGGGTAACAGGTAAAAACAAAAAACCCTTAGCTGGGCTTGCGGGAATAGCATGTTTACTGCTGACTGCGGTAATACTTTGGTTGTACGATCGCCATCATCTCAAATAGTTGACATCCTCTCGTTGCTAACTTATAAGCATTTTCAGCGGTAAATTCCTAAACTTCACGATTTAGCGAAATTGGGCACAAGCCCCTCATACCTTTTCACGTTAATCACGATACATATAAATTTTGTACCAGATTTTGTACCAGACGCGTACGCCGCAGGCATTCGAGCAGGGTAATTTCGCGTCTCTACAGATGAGCGAACAAGTAACGCAATGTTATTAGCTGGCGAACAAATAGAAGTTTACATTCATCCAGATGAAAAAGAATATGGCATTCATGCATCTGACATAAAAACAGGAGCCATACTGGCAAACAAAGCCGAAAATGTTGGTTTGTTGGTGATTGCTGTGAATGCTTCTGGTACGAGCCAAGATTGTTGTAGAGAAACTTCAAACAGTGGGTCTGTACACCGAAAAAGCTGCATGAAATGAAGCCGTACGATCTGGAAATCCGGTTTGGTTTTCCAAGTACACGTAGGGTGTGCG
>JANZYY010000459.1 GCA_026419705.1 Fischerella sp. | reverse complement strand
CTGCTATATATACCAGAATCTTCCCAGCGGTGAACAGTTCGCTCTTTTGTACCGCTATGAGGTTGAGAAATCAAACTTTTCGACAAACTCTCCAGATACGGTTCCATTTCTAATGCTCTCAGCACTTCTTCTGCCGTTTGATAGCGATTGCGTACTGAGACTTCCAGCATTTTCTTTAGCACATCTTTTAAATGGTTGCTCACTTGCACGCGATCTTCCCACATCATTTCACCCGTTGTGGGATTATGTGCTAAATCTTTGGGAGATTTGCCAGTTAGCAAATAAATGCATGTTACCCCCAAAGCATAGATATCACTAGCGTAGACCGGGCGCATTGCCATTTGCTCTGGAGGTGCAAAACCAGGAGTACCAATTGCATACGCAGTTAATGCCGTGTGTTCTGAATAATTCGCACTTGCTTGGCTGACTTGGTTTGTAACAGCACCAAAGTCTATAAGGACTAATCTACTATCTTGAGCGCGACGAATGATGTTGGCAGGCTTGATATCTCTATGTATAACTTTATGCTTATGGATGTATTCTAGCAACGGTAGGATCTCGCTCAAAAATTGCTTAACGCCTGCTTCACTAAAGACTCCCGTACTTTTGACCTCTTGCTGTAAAGTGGAGCCACT
Organism: Fischerella sp.; assembly: GCA_026419705.1. GTDB lineage: Bacteria > Cyanobacteriota > Cyanobacteriia > Cyanobacteriales > Nostocaceae > PCC9605. The sequence continues at coordinate 3,966 of JANZYY010000459.1, read as the reverse complement.
AATGTATTCCTCTACCAAGTAGAATTGTTCGCGCTCTTCAAAGTAGTCTAGCAATCGCGGCAGTTGCGGATGATTACCAATCTTACCTAAAGTCACAGCTTCTCTTTCAAACAATTCGCGCGCCATTTGTATGATGTGAGGCGCAGTTCCTGACGGACGTAGTTGCTTGATTACACAACTCGGTTCACCTGGTAAGGCTTGATCGCTGGCTAAAAAGGTTGCTCCAAAACCACCTTGACCTAGCGCTTTTATTACCCGATAGCGATCGCGCAACAGCAGTTGCAAGCCACAAGACTGACACCTCTGGCCATACGCCAAATTATCTGGATTGGGACAGTTAGGATTCAAACAGTAGCTCATGCACTGTCAACTCACTGCACGAAAAATTACAGGGAGTATTACACCCCGATCTCAATTATTTAGATCAAAAGCTACTTTTACTAGGGAATTTTTGCTGGAAATCCTTTGAAGAGTTGCTAAAACCAGGCTAAGTTGACGTAAAGCAACAGTAGACTCACGTAATCTTCTGCTGAAAATTTACTCAAGTTTTTCTGAGTTATTTTTGCACAAGAAGAAAGTAGAATGCATCGGGTCAGGGGCATGGGGCAAGGATAATTGTGAAATCCCAATTCCCAATCCCCTATTCCCTATTTCATCCTTTGATCGTGTCATAATTTTAACTTTTATTAAATTAATAATTGAATAAATGTTCAAATATAATATTATTTACGTGTGAAAGGACAAAAAGGAGAAAACCATGACAACAGTGAATCAGATGAAATGTGCCTGTGAACCCTGCTTATGTATCGTTTCTATTCAAGATGCAATTCAAAAAGACGGTAAATATTATTGTTCTGAAGCCTGTGCTGAAGGTCATCAAACGATGAAAGGTTGCGGTCACAATGGTTGTGGCTGTTAAGCTGGCGTTATACATGTACGCATAAAATGGCAACCCCGTCCAGAAAAGGGCGGGATTGCAGATTTTTTCGCAGCTCAATGGTAGTCAATTTGTTACAGTTGAGACATTACATCCCTTGCTGCTTCTAGTGTCTGGTCAATATCTTTCTCAGTGTGAGCTAAAGAAGTAAATCCAGCTTCAAACTGGGATGGTGCCAAGTAAATACCACGCTCTAACATGCCGCGATGGAAACGAGCAAACTTCGCCAAATCTGACTTTTTGGCATCTTCGTAATTATGTACGGGACCAGCGGTAAAAAACAAACCAAACATAGCACTGATAGAACCACCGCAAGCAGCATGACCAGTTTCTTGGGCGATTTGCAACAAACCATTTACTAGCTTCTTGGTAATCCGGTCTAGGTATTCGTAAGTACCGGGCTTTTGCAGTAACTCCAGTGTTTTTATACCTGCGGTCATTGCCAAGGGATTACCAGAAAGAGTTCCCGCTTGATACATCGGTCCGGCAGGAGCAACCATTGACATGATATCCCGACGACCGCCATAAGCTCCCACAGGCAAACCACCACCGATGACCTTGCCTAACGTTGTTAAATCAGGGGTGATACCAAACTTCTCTTGAGCACCACCGTAGGCAATGCGGAAGCCTGTCATTACCTCGTCAAATACCAATAAAGCACCATGTTCGTGGGTAAGTTCCCGTAAGCCTTCTAAGAAACCAGCATCGGGAGGAATAAACCCAGCATTACCCACAACTGGTTCCAGAATCACTCCAGCAATTTGGTCGTGGTTTTCTTCAAACAGAGCTTTAACGGCTTCCAAATCATTGAAGGGCGCAGTCAAGGTATTGCTTGTTGCTGATTTAGGAACGCCAGGAGAGTCAGGCAAACCAAGAGTAGCTACACCGGAACCAGCCTTCACCAAGAACATATCGGCGTGACCGTGGTAGCAACCCTCAAACTTGATCGCTTTTTCACGGCCGGTGAAAGCCCGCATCAAGCGCAATACTGCCATACAGGCTTCAGTACCAGAGTTGACAAATCTTACCATCTCAATGCTGGGAACAGCATCGATAACCATTTCTGCCAAGACATTTTCCAACACGCAAGGCGCACCAAAACTGGTACCTTTTTCCAAGGCTTCATGCAGCGCCGCAATCACCTCAGGATGGGCATGTCCGCAAATTGCCGGTCCCCAAGTATTGATTGCCATCTACATCCCAAATGTATGCACCCTTAACGCGGTCGAAAACAATCGGTTGTCCTCCCACAGATTTAAAGGCGCGAACCGGGGAACTTACCCCTCCTGGCATCAAATTTTGAGCAGCGGCGAAGATTTCTTGTGATTTTGTTGTTTTAATCGTTGTATTTACCAAGGTTCTCTCCTAACAGTGGGAAATTATAAGGTTCTATCTGGAGATAGGGGTTAAGTCTTCTCAGAACCTCTATCGTATAAAATTACCTGAACCAAGAAAATAAAAATATGTTATACAAGTCCAATCAAGACTTGCCTGTAGAGATTCGCACTTGTTTATCTGAGGCATACCAAGACGTTTACCGGGCAGCTTATAACTCGGCGATTCATTGGTATGGTGAAGCTGCAAAGGCTCACCAAGTCGCTTTAAGTGCTGTTAAAATGCAATCTGTGATGCATGGGAGTTTTGTTATTTAAGACTGGACTAGAAAGTATTTTCAAAATAAATTACCAGTTGCCCTCTTTAGAATGGTATCGTGAACCCATGAATCATTCTCGCTTTTTTCAAGCAGCTGGTATGTTTTTTTCAGCGACTAATTCCCAACACCAAGCAATCCCTATCGAGCAAATTCGCTACGACGATCGCGGTCTTGTCCCGGCAATTGTCCAAGACTATCTGGATGGTACTATTTTGATGATGGCGTGGATGAATCGGGAGTCACTCCAAAAGACGTTAGAAACAGGCGAAACTTGGTTTTGGAGTCGTTCTCGTCAGGAATTATGGCATAAAGGAGCAACTTCTGGTCATATTCAAAAAGTGCAAAGTCTTCGTTACGACTGTGATAGTGATGCGCTACTGATTGGAGTTGAACAGGTGGGAGATATCGCTTGCCATACTGGTGAACGCAGTTGTTTTCATCAAGTCGATGGAAAAATTGCTCCCCCACCAGGTGATGCGTTATCGCAATTATTTCAGGTAATCTGCGATCGCCGCAACCATCCCACTGAAAGTTCATATACGTGTAAGTTATTTGCAGGCGGTGATAACAAAATTTTGAAAAAAATTGGCGAAGAAACCGCAGAGGTGGTAATGGCGTTTAAGGATGATGATGCGGATGCGATCGCCTCAGAGGTTGCAGATTTACTATATCATACTCTTGTCGCTCTTGCTTATCATCAGGTTGATTTAAAATCAGTGTATCGCAAATTGCAAGAGCGTCGCAGGTAGAAAGAAGCGCACATATCCTCTAAAAATAGTGCTAGAAAAGATTATGCCTTTTCTGAGCAAGATTCTCATCTTCCCAATCAAATCGCTAGATGGTGTTGAAGTTACTCAGGCTAGTCTGCTGCAGGGAGGAGCGATCGCCTATGACCGTGAATTCGCAATTGTAGATGAAGAGGGGAAATTTGTCAATGGCAAGCGCACAGAGAAAGTTCATGCACTACGTTCCTCCTTTGACTTGGCAGCTAGGACAGTAACGCTGCGGGTTCACAATCAAAATCAGTTTCAGACGTTTCATCTGGATCGCGAACGGGAAGCCCTAGCCTCTTGGCTGAGCGACTACTTTGGTTACACTGTCACCCTGCAGCAAAACCTTTACATGGGCTTCCCTGACGATACTGAGGCTTCTGGACCGACTGTTGTTAGTACTGCCACTCTAGAAACCATTACCTCCTGGTTTCCAGGACTCAGCTTGGAAGAAATTCGCCATCGAGTTCGCGCCAATTTGGAAATTGATGGAGTTCCACCATTTTGGGAAGACCAGTTGTTTGCAAAACTCGGTCAGTATGTTCCTTTTCAGATTGGGGATGTTGCATTCCTCGGCAGTAATCCTTGCCAACGCTGCGTGGTAC
>JANZYY010000458.1 GCA_026419705.1 Fischerella sp. | reverse complement strand
AGATGTGTATAAGAGACAGGATAAAATCCCTGGTCGTCGTGCGTTGCTAAAGCTTGCCGAATTGCCATGCACAAGCCAAAATCTAGGATAGTCATGCCAGAGTTGTTGGCAAATTCGACAGCGCGATCGCGATCTGGATGACTGTAAATCCATTCGCCAAAAATAAACACATCTGGTTTGTGATTGTACATTTCACCAGTAAACTCTTGCCAAAACCAGATAGGCATGTGTTTGACTGTATCGACTCGCAATGCATCAACGCCACGATCTAACCACTGCTTAATAGCAGACTTGATGTAATTACGGTACTGAATATTGTTTTCGTTAAAAGTAGCTAAACCTGACAGTTCACAGTTTTGAACCTGCCAATCATCTTCCCAGTCTGTGACTTCACCGTAGTGATGATACCAATGATCTTTATCATCATTAAAGTCAGCTATCTTGACACCATCATCATATAATTCACCCTTACTACCACCTGTGTCAGGGCTGCTATGATTGCAGACAATATCCAGTACCAACTTCATATTACGCTGATGTAATTCTGCAATTAAGCGGTCAAAAACAGTGTTTTTTCGAGCTTGAGTTTTGTTGAGAGAAGGGTCATCATCAACTGCTATGTAGCGGGGATTTAAACGTTTAAAATCTCTGGTCCAGTAGCCGTGAATAGCAGCACTTTCAATGAATAATTCCTCAACTTGCTCAAACAAAGGGGTTAACCAAATAGCAGTTACCCCCATATTCTTGAGATAATCTAGCTTGTCAATAATGCCTTGTAAGTCTCCACCCCAGTATTTTCCCCATTCTTCTCGATTGGGATCGTAAAGTTCGGAATTTATACCTTCACTATTGTGAGGATCGCCATCATAAAAACGGTCAACAACAATAAAGTAAATTGTTTCTTGGCGAAATTCTATGTCTCTTGTGTAGAGAAATTCTAAATCAATATCTGTTTCTTCAATATCTGTTTCTGTTGTTGGGTTTTCTACTTTGTATTGAATATCTGAAGTTTGAGATGGAGGATTTGTTACCATACCCACTAAATTAAATAAAGACAAATACGTTGATATCTATAAATTTCCTGAATGCAATTTTGCAGAAGACTTATTTCAGATTACAGACTTTTACTATCGAAATTCTCTAGTTATATGAGAAAACAATCAATCTATCTAAAGTCAGTTTTTTCTTCGTACTTTTGGTAGATTTTATAATCCCGGACATGATGACAGGAAAATATAATTGTCTAACCTTCTATATTTAATGATTATTAGATTTTACTCCCAAAAGCAAATAATTATTAAATAAACTAGTTAAATGATTTTTCAATGCATGTTAACACAGATAATTGATATACACAACCTGTTTGTCCGCATCTACCTGATTAAAAATTGATTTTTTAAAGTTACAAAAGTTCTACTCCCTGAATTAGTTAAGAGGTAAAAACTTGCTAGCACAGAGTGCTATTATTTTATTGCATTCACCGTTCTTCTAGCAGTCATATTTACTGTGCCGCCGATTTTTGAGCGGCTGCGATTACCTGGATTAGTAGGTTTATTGATCGCAGGTGTAGCGCTGGGTGAAAACGGACTCAATTTTCTTAACTCCGAATCCGAAACCATGAAACTACTATCGGAGATCGGCAAAGTTTATTTGATGTTCGTAGCAGGGTTAGAAATTGACCTAGAGCAATTTCGCAAAACTAGAAATCGCTCCATCGGCTTTGGTAGTCTAACATTCATAGTGCCAATGATTGCTGGCATTACGATTGGCAGATTATTTGATTATAGTTGGAATGCTTTTGTCCTGATTGGTTCTCTGCTTGCCTCTCATACTCTCTTAGCATATCCATTGTCAGTCGTCTGGGAGTGGTGACAAATGAGGCGGTGACAGTGACAATTGGTGCTACGATTTTCACCGATAAGGGTGCTTTATTAGTGCTGGCAATTTGTGTTGGCATTCATGCAGGAGAATTCACAGCCCTGAGTTTAGTGACGCTGTTGAGTGGATTGGCAATTTACTCTGCGGTGGTTTTATTTGGCTTTGATTGGGCAGGAAAAGAATTCTTTGGGCGTTCTGGTGATGAGCAATTCGTAATGTTGTCATCTGTCCTTAGTCATTATGTCATTTGTTTTAACTAATGACCAATGACTAATGACTAATAACCAATCACAACCAAATTTGTAAGCCTAGTTGTTTGAGATACCTCAAGCCATAGACAATCTGTTCGCGATTACCCCTAAGTTCAAGATTAAACCAGCCATCATTTTCATTACTGGTATTGAATATGGCTCTAACAATGTTAACAGTAATACCATAATAGGAAACTAGTCCTGCAATTACTGGCAAAGAACGGTAGTTTTTGGGAATGCAGATTTGAAACTTAGCGTGAGTTGTTTCTTCTTGGACTAGATTCAAATTATTTACTTTTTTGGGACTATTGAGTAGAATCTGTAAATTTTTCACACATTCTTGAGGAATGGTTTTGAGATTTAGCCGTTCAATTTCTACACCCAGTTCTTGGAGATAGGCAAAACCCGCTTCTAGCTGTTGACAACTTCCTTGAATTTCTAAATTAAACCAACCGTCTTCTCTAGTCTCGGCTTCAAAAGCCGCGGCTGCAATGTTAATTGTTAAGTTGTAGCGAGAAATTAATCGGGAAACAATCGGTTGATGATAGTGTTCTTGAGGAACGCGAATACGAATGCAATCCAATGTGGGATTAACAATAGTAGATACATTCATCAGTCCAATCCCCTGAATCATAAAAATTATCCTGGAACGAATACAAAGCTAATCCTTTGTTTAAATTCCAGTAGCACCTTTGCAATTATTCCACAACTAACAAATTTTAGTAAATCAATAGTTTTACCGTAGTTTATACACGCAATACGCATCTGCAATGCACAAGTCCTCTTTTGTGGCTATACAGCAACACTATCGAAATAAAGTCTTGATCTGGCTGGCTACAATCTGTGATTCCACCCTGTCTTGTTAAGGAGGATTTGCTTCGGGAGATCTTCGATAATCAAGTTCTGCTAACCGATCGTGAAGCGACTGCTCTCAAAAGTCCAAAATTCATCAGAAATTTCAGAAGGCGTAAGGGGCAGAATTTTCATATTTGTTTAGGTACCAACGTTCATGAATAGCTGACTTAAAACTGCAAATTTTAAGCTTTGAACTCAAAATGTCAAGCTGTATACTTGAACATTCCAGTTCAAAGCTTTAATCTGTTACTTTGAACCCCAAAAGCTAAGGTAATTTCTATACTTTAGAAGGTTTGCGCCTGTGCCTCGCAAGCTTTCGCAGCAAGCTGCATCTAACCCCCGCCTTTGCTGCTGGCTTTGGTGTAGTTATGCACCAGTACCGGCTATAAGCGTATAAGAAAGCTACAATTTTAAGCCAAGCTGTACTTAGACTGTAGAGACTTGATTAATCATCTCTCGCTCGCGATCGCTCTGCTCTTTACAACTGATGGGTGTACCTGTGAGACATCTGTTTAAACCGGACAATAATAACTCGTGCATAGATTTAGCCTGTTGACGATCGGGGAAAAGAGTCAAGAAATCATCCAAATTATGGATAGCTTCGCGGATCTGCTCTAAGGAAGCACCATTGGCTAGGGCATATCGATATAAACTTTCCACTGTGGGATAATACTGTGCTGCTAAATAGTAGAGGGCAACTTTAAACGTATTAGGCCAGTCTTGGGTATCTTGTTCATAACGCTTTTTTACAATTTTAATGGCAACAGAGAGGTCAGCTCTGGCTTTTTTTTGTTCATTGAGGGCTTGGTATGCTAGAGCGCGTAGATATAAATACCAATCATTATCGGTATTTAATTCAATGGCGAGATTGATATCTGCCACAGCTTCGTGATAGTGTTTGACCATGAGATGGGCGTAACCGCGACTAGCTAATTTCCATTCGTAATGCTGTTTAGAATTAAGTTCAATGGCACGGTTCAAATCTTTCAAGGCTTGTGTGTAACGCTTCATCCGACAGTAAGTGTCACCTCGACCAACTAATGTCCAATCGTCATTGGGGTTGATTTCAATGGCGCGGTCAAAGTCTAGTAGGGCTTCGGTGTAACAATTCATCATCCGGTATGTATGACCCCGACCAGCAAAAGCTTTGTCATTGTTAGAGTTAATCTCAATGGCGCGGTCAAATTCTGTGAGGGCTTGCTGGTAAGAATTCATCATCCAGTAAGTGTAAGCACGACTGACAATTGCTTTTTCGTTGACGGGGTCAAGTTCGAGGGCGCGGTCAAAGTTCTTGAGGGCTTGGTCGTAGTCTTTGATCAATTGGCAAGTCTCTGCGCGACTGACAATTGCTTTTTCGTTGACGGGGTCAAGTTCGAGGGCGCGGTCAAAGTCTTGGAGAGCTTGGTCATAAAGTCCCATTAACTGATAAGTCTGTGCGCGACTGATAATTACCTGGGTATTTTCTGGTTCTAATTCTATTGCTCGGTCAAAGTCTTTAAGAGCTTGGTCATAAAGTCCCATCAATTGATAAGTCTGTGCGCGACTGGTAATAACGTGGGTGCAATTGCAGTCAATTTCCAAAGCACGGTC
>JANZYY010000457.1 GCA_026419705.1 Fischerella sp. | reverse complement strand
CGTGGGCTCGGAGATGTGTATAAGAGACAGAGTTGGACGTGCTCATTATTGAAGGTACTTATGGCACTTCTCGCCATCCCCACCGCCGCAATCAAGAAAATCAACTTGCAGAACGAATTAATCGGGCGATCGCCGATCGTTATTCTGTACTCATGCCCACACCTGCTTTAGGGCTTGGTCAAGAACTGCTGATGCTTTTACGCAGCCACCACCACTTTACGGGGCGCGACCTTGATATCTGGGTTAACGGTGCTGTTGCCATTGGCTGCGATGCTTACTTGGAATTACTCCCCCACTTTCCTCCCTCAGTGCAGAATTTTGCCCGCCATCAACCGTTATTTTGGGATGAACGAATACGTCCCCGCGTGCGACGTTTGCAGCCACAACAGCGTGGAAATGTTGGTAAATTCCCTTGCATTATCCTCACTGACTCCACACAAGACCTCAACGAGTACTGTCAACCCGACACCGGGCCTTGGCTGATCCTCCTACCAGAAAAAACCGACATAAAAATTAATACCGATCGATTTCCAGGGATTATTACTGTAGAAACCTATCTTTTAGCCCAGCATAGTGATGGCCCTGGTACTACCCAATTAATACATAATTTGCGACCCCAGCACATTATCTTTGTTCATGCTTCTCCTACCTACTTGGCGGACCTGACTAGCCTAGATGAACTGCAAAACCGTTATCACGTGCATTCTCCGGCTGTAGGTACGTTAGTAGAATTACCTATAGGTGAAACATTCTTACAGCCAGCTGCTCCAGAAACTAACTATGAAGGCGAACTCACAGAACTGGAAACTGTAGTAACGATCACACTTCCAGATGCAATCACAGCCGATCCGCGCTGGCGACAATTTGCAGATACAGGTTTAATCGAAGCTCGTTGGCAGGGAGAAGAACTCGTCTTGCGGGGATTATCACAACGAGAACTTCTCAATCAAAGTAGCGATCGCTATATTTGGTCTGAGGTAGACTGTTGCGGAACATGCCGACATCAAAGGGGACAACGGTGTTGGAATCCCGCATCCCCTTTATATAACTTTAAAGTAACTCTTGATGGCTATTGCCCTGCTTTTGAGCGTGCAAATGATAGTCAATAGTCATTAGTTAGTAGTTAGTAGTTAGTAGTTAGTAGTTAGTAGTTAGTAGGCCTGCTAACCACTATCCACTAACCACTAACCACTAACTACTTAGTCTGGATTAGAGTCTGTATAACGATTGCGAATGCGTTCTGCTTCTGGACACTCTTCGGTGAGGAGAGGTTCAACATTGCCACGTGGTACGGAAGCTAATTTTTGGGTGATAGCGCCAATACTTTCGAGGCGAACCATCTCCTCCCACGAACAGATTTCATCATCTTCATCTGTCTCATAGCGCAGGGTTACTAAATCTCCCTCTATATCGATGATGCGGGCGCGTTCAATCCAGCGTTGCTGGTCCCGCAAGAACACACATACTTCCCGCCCATCGCAACATAGTTGATAAATCTTGCGGTGTAGCATTTACAGCTTCTGCCTTTTTAAATCTAGTTAAATCTGTCAACATTTGGGTTTTACCCCTACCTAATAGATAGCACCTGTTAAAGGTTTGTAAGATTAACCTTGAAAGTGCTTTCCCTGACCCAAGCCCAAGACTTGCTTGTAGTTATCTGTTTTATTTTATGGAAATCTTGGGTCACAAAGTCTAATTCTGATTGTGTTCACTGTACCAGTTGAACTTTTCCTTTTGAGGTCATTCAGGGAATGTATACCTCATAGAAGTCGCATAATTCAGGAATTGACCTGGCCAGGTTAGTAGTTGCAGGTGAGTCCTTAGTACCATTATGTAATAAAATATACTCCAAAACAAGCTTTGGTTGCGGTTGTTTAAGTTGCCTACTTGTATTCATTGGCATTGCTGGGAAGTCTGGGGACTCGGCTTTACTTTTACCCCTACGTAATTGATCTTAGCTTATTCTCTCGTGACCTTCATCGTTTTAAACAACAATGCCTGAAAAGTCAAAAGTCACTCTAGATTCCAGAGTCTCGACCGTGTACCGTTGACTAATCTTGTTTTGTAGGTATCAGCTTCTCTGATTGTATCTAGGAAATTCCATGACTAGCTTTGAGGAGGCCTCCCGCTTGATTTGACCCGCGCGAACAGCATCTAAAAGTGCTGAAAGAGCAGCCAAATCCTCTGGCCGATAGATCTTTGTTGCCAGCATTTGATGGAGAAGACCCTCGGATTCAACACTAAGATATCCTGTTTGAAAAGCAGATTCAACGAGTGCGCGAATCATTGTGATTAGATCGTTTAGTTGGCAATTATTTCCTCCACTTTGGAATATCTCTTTCTTTGTTGAATTGATACAGATCAGAAAGTATATGTGATTGTGCTTTCTATTTATAAGTGATGAAAATCACAACATCAATCAAATGAAATTCGCCACTGGCAAAGACCTTAATTCATATCTGGTACCACTTGCAAATAGACCAAAGCAATTACCCAAACCTTGTTAACAGGTTGAAGCGTGGTTAACGAGAATTCAGAGTCTCCAGTTCTGATTGAGAATGGCACCAAATGTTGCTAATATTACTAAATCCATTGAGGAAGAATGTGGGCTTTTCTTTGGCTTTCACTGTATTTAACTGATATTAATTAGGTACGATCGCGAAATCAGCGTACAAAAAATATTCATTCACAACAGTAGCTTTTTTGGTCTTTGTGACTTTGATTATGAGAACTCAACAAAATCCCCAACTTATATGAACTTATATGAAAAGTCAGGGATCTATGTCTATTGAACAAACAACCGGAAATCCTCATCTTGTTGACTTAGCTGCACCCAATCTAGATTTAAGGCACAAAACTTTTGCACGAGCCGATCGCACGCAGGGCGTTCGGTGGCGTAGTGTCCAGCATCAATTAAAATCAGATCGCGATCGCGGCTTTCTTGAAACTGATGGAACTTGCAATCGGAAGTCAGATAAGCTTGAGCACCAGTTTTTACTACTGCCGAAATAAAACTAGCACCAGAACCCCCTAAAACTGCTATTTTGTCAAGTTTTTGCTCTAAATCTGCTGTTGGGGAAATAATCAAAGCAGGAGGGGTAAGTCGGGATTGAATTGTCGCCAATAGCTCTTTCAATGCCAAAGACGATTTTAGGAAACCAACACGTCCATATCCCAAGCCTGGTTGCGTTGGTACTATAGGAGAGACTTGCTGGAGTTCCAAAATTTGAGCTAAAACATCCGCAGTACCATCTTGGACTTGGTCAAAATTAGTATGGGCGCTGTAAATACCTATATTATGGATAAAAGCTAACCGCGCCATCTCCGCGATCGGGTTGCCACTAAGCAAAGACTTAGGTGGACTAAAAATCAGGGGATGATGAGCAAAAATTAGATTTACAGGGATACCCGCTTTTTGATATGCGATCGCCTCCTGCATCACCGCCAGAGTCGGCGTTAGACAAATCAGTACCCTTGCTTGTTCCTGTAACACTCCCGGTTCAATTTGCCAGCCACAATTATCCCAACTTTCTTGCCAAGCGGGATTTGCCCATTCTTCAAACCAAGCGATTAAATCGGCAATTTTCATTTTTTGCTTGTTGTTGGTTGTTTTTTGTTTGTTGTTGGTTGATGGTTGCTTATTTCAGTTAACCAAACAACAACTAGCAACTAATAACTGTGGTTATCCAGAAATATGGACAACCAATTCCCTATTATGACTATGTTGGCGATGTTCCCAAATGTAAATTCCCTGCCAAGTTCCCAGAACTAGATGACCTCTGTTAATGGGAATATTTTCTGATGTGCGAGTCAGGGCAGTACGGATATGTGCTGGCATATCATCTGGCCCTTCTGTATCGTGAATATACTGACCCGATTCTGGCACGAGTTTTGCCATAAAGTTTGCTAGATCCTTAAGTACATCTGGATCTGCGTTTTCTTGAATCAACAAGCTGGCGGAAGTATGGCGTAAAAATAATGTACAAAGCCCTGTTTCAACTCCCGACTCTGCCACTATCGCTTCTATTTTGGAGGTGATATTATGCAGGGATTTGCCAGTTGTGGAAATTCTAAGCAGCTTTTGGTAGTGAGTCATATCAAATATGAATGATGAATAACAAAATCACCTATAGATGAATCTGGGGGCTTACACTTTCCCAATAATAGATTATAAAAATTTATAATTTTTACTTCTCCTAATCTTCACCGCCAAAGAGAATAGGGTGTTGTGTTTTTCCTGACTCCTTTCCTTATTTAGCTCGAAACCTTCGGTAAATACGGTTGGAGTGCTCTAGTACTGATTTTTCTCTAGTGGAAATTACGGTTGTTCTGCTACAGGTTGCTCGTTAGACTGATAAGACAATTGTGAGTGGTTTTACTCACTTTCAGTATCTACAGAATCATTTGGGACATCTACTTTTTGATCGAAATCCTCCGCTCTTTCAGGGCAGAGGATCGTTGTTTGTTGGTTGTTTCATAGACGCGCAAGCGGCTTCCCGCAGGGTACAACTATCAACAAACAACGACCAACACTTATACCGTTTCTCCAAAAAATGACTACAAATGCTCTTGGTTGGTAGTGAGTACTTAAGTACTCACTACGAACTA
>JANZYY010000456.1 GCA_026419705.1 Fischerella sp. | reverse complement strand
TCTACCAATGGGTATTGGGATGCTATTTCTGCGCGGACCACAGATAGCACAATCAATTGAAAAACAAGCCAGCTACACCATGCGTAAAGGATCTTTCGATTTAGGCAAACGTGCTCTCGAAGGTTCTCGACCAGGTATGGCATTATTCTTACATGCTGGACTAAATTTAATTGGTGGTAAAGGATATGAATTTTTGATTGATGAAGGCATCAGAAAAACTCAATACATGGCTAATCGCATTCGTTCAATGCCTGAATTTGAATTACTAGCAGAACCTGATACTAACTTGCTCATCTATCGTTATATTCCAGAGCCGTTAAGAGAGCTTGCTGCTAAAAAACAATTGACCGAAATCAATAATTTATTTATTAATCAATTTAACGAGCGTCTGCAAAAAACTCAACGCCAAGCGGGTCGTACTTTCATCTCACGGACGACGAAAACTACTACTTGCTGTAGTCAAGAAATTTCTATTGTGGCACTGCGTGCAGTATTAGCCAATCCACTCACCACCGAAGAAGATATTGATGCAGTCTTAAACGATCAGATGCAGATTGCCTTAGAAATTTCCAGCTCACCTTTTGAAATTAATACCTAAAAAAACGAAACTTCCACACTCAATCCCGGAAACCGAAAATACTTCGTGTCTGAGTGCCTTAGTGGTTCAAAAAAGGTAAAATCGAGATGGGTATTTCCGATGAAATCGCAATTATTGGCATGTCCGGTCGCTTCCCCGGGGCTAAGAATATTGATATTTTTTGGCAAAATCTGCGAGATGGAGTAGAGTCAATTACTTTTTTCAAGGATGAAGAACTGCTATCAGCAGGAATAAATCCAACAGTGCTGAAAGATCCCTATTACATCAAAGCATTTGGTGTATTAGAAGATATAGAATTATTTGATGCTAATTTCTTCGGTTTTACTCCTAAGGAAGCAGAAATAATAGATCCGCAACATCGCTTATTTATAGAATGTGTTTGGGAAGCATTAGAAAATGCTGGTTACAATTCTGAAACTTATCCGGGTCAAATTGGTCTTTTTGCGGGTGCGGCTTTAAGCTCTTATTTATTGACTAATTTATTTTCCAACTTTTATCCCCATTGGGATTCGTTAAAAGCAGTCGAATCATTCCAAATGTTTATTGGCAATGATAAAGACCACTTACCCACGCAAATTTCTTACAAGTTAAATCTGAAAGGACCAAGCGTTAACATTCAAACTGCTTGTTCAACATCATTAGTTGCTGTGCATTTTGCCTGTCAAAGTTTGTTAAATGGCGAAAGCGATATTGCTCTGGCTGGCGGCGTGTCTATACATTTGCCACAAAAAACCGGTTACTACTACGAACAAGGGGGAATTCTATCGGCTGACGGTCACTGTCGAGCCTTTGACGCCAACGCTAGTGGTACTATTTTCAGCAACGGCTTGGGTGTGGTGGTTCTGAAGCGATTGGAAGATGCTTTGAGCGATCGCGATTATATCCACGCAGTCATTAAGGGTTCAGCAGTTAACAATGATGGCTCTCTAAAAGTTGGTTATACAGCCCCCAGTGTAGACGGACAAACAGCAGTAATTTTAGAAGCACTAGCAATAGCCGATGTTAATCCCGAAACTATTTCTTATATTGAAACTCATGGTACAGGCACTACTTTAGGAGATCCAATAGAAATTGCGGCTCTTACACGGGCTTTTCGTACTAGTACTGAGAAAAAGGGCTTCTGCGCGATCGCTTCATTAAAAACCAATGTTGGACACCTCAACGCAGCTGCGGGTGTGGCTGGCTTAATTAAGACTGTTCAAGCCCTAAAGCATAAACAGATACCTCCCAACTTACACTTTCAAGCACCCAATCCCCAAATAGATTTTACTAACAGTCCCTTTTATGTGAATACCACACTTGCACAATGGCAGAGTCACGGTACTCCTCGCCGTGCTGGAGTTAGTTCTTTTGGGATTGGCGGGACTAATGCTCATGTCATTTTGGAAGAAGCACCACCTGTAAAAGAGCACAGCAGGTGTACAACAGGTACAGGAGCGCAACACAAAGATTATCAGCTGTTGTGTTTTTCGGCTAAAACTGAGAAGGCGCTTGAGCAAGTAACAATTAATCTTGCTACACATTTACAACAGCATCCTGAACTGGACTTAGCTGATGTAGCTTACACCCTCAGCATAGGGCGACGGGCTTTCGACTATCGCCGTATGGCTGTTTGTTACGATCTTGAAGATGCGCTCAAAGTATTGACAACCGCAGATCCGCAACGAGTTTTCACCCACTACCAAAAACCTAGCAACCGTCCAGTTATTTTTATGTTTCCTGGACAGGGAGCGCAGTATGTGAATATGGGGCGGGAACTGTATGAAGTTGAGCCAATATTTCAACAGCAAGTAGATACATGTGCTGTCTCTTATACACATCT
>JANZYY010000455.1 GCA_026419705.1 Fischerella sp. | reverse complement strand
GTATAAGAGACAGTACAAGGTGAGAGCGAGCGACAACTCTATACTTACCTTCCAATATTGCTATATTTGGCGATTCCAAGGGTTGCCACGAGCGATCGCCTTGTTTCTGGATCAGAAATTGCCAGTTTTCCATTGTCAGTGATGCCTAACCATAGAGCCGCACTTGTAATAACTGCTTTACCTTGTTTGCCAGTTTACTTCAGCCAATTATAATTACATCACCACAGATGATATTTAAGTAAAAACACTGACAAAACAGGCGATGGTTGCACCCAGTTGCTGTTAAATTTTACCTGAATTTACTACTACTACTTGCTTACAATCTGCTTTCATTGTCTGGTTTTTCCTGATTCAAGTTGGTGCCTTTGTGTCTTGGTGGTTCAAGAAAATTTATTTTTTCACCACCAAGACACCAAGACACAAAGAAAACCTATTGTTTGAGATTGCACCACCAAAGGGCGACTCTATAAAAAAGCCAAAAGAAACTGGATCGACTTTGATCGAGTTTCCACTAGCAAATATCTCAACCCAACAAATCTCAATTATGGGGGTTTATAACAACTTTATACTGTCAAACACTATAGCGAGTGCGATAGTAGGCCAAAATTTGCTCTACCCGTTGCTGACTGAGAGAACTAGATTTAGCAGCGAATGAAATCCACAAGCCACTAATTTGGCTTTGGTTGTAATCAAATTGTGGAGAGGACTGGGGAATCAAAGTTACTTCCACCCCCTCTACTTGCTGCAAATGAGCTGCTATCTCTCGATATACAGCTAAAGGTAAACCAGGGAATTCAATTTTTTCTTGTGTCTCCATTTTTACGAAGATCCAACAGGAACAGGATTTTGGTTTGGTGATACTGCTGAAACAGAATTTTCAGCAGCAGCAGTTGTGGCTGCTGGCGGGCTGTTGGCAGGTGCTTCTCCTACCATTCTGGTAACTTCAATACCATATTGTTCCAGAATTACGATTGGTTCTGAACCTTCATTCATTTCAATACGTTTAATTAGCACTCCGTTTGCCAGTCTTTGTCCTGGTTGCACATAACGGCTAGTTGGTTCATTTGGTACTTTGATAATTGCTTGGGGTTGATTACCAACTATAACTACGCCACTCACAAAAACTGCTCTTGCTAACTCGGGTTGTGGAGGTGGTGGTAATACAGATGCTAGGGTCTGGTTCGGTACTACCTGGGGCAACACTCGAGGCAATACAGGCGTTATAGTAGGAAGACGATTGAATTTTGACATCCGCGCCGAAGCGATCGCTGTTTTATTGATATTGTTTTTTGGTTGATTCAACCTGGTACTGATGACCGCACTACGTTTTTGGGGTGTTCCTGCTCCTATCAATCTACCTCTGGAGTTAGCAATTGGTAGAGGTGGTAGTTTGGGAACAGGTCTGATGCCGATATTAGTATTCGACACTCCGAGAGGATATTGCCCGACAATGTCGGCAAATGGGTCGCTCCGCCCTTTCGACTTTGCGGCGATATTTACTCTTTCTGCCACATTTGTTGATTGAATCAAGCTAGGAGTTGCAGAAGCAACTTGTAAGGCTTGTTTTCTAGGTACGACGGGGTTATTAAAGGTTTGTGCTGTTGGTTTTGTTGTTTTTGCGGGTGTGTTAATAGGTGGTGTCGGATTATCTGATTGCTGTTCACCTTCCCAGGCGCAGGAGGCGATCGCCAAAGCCAAAATGAAAACAACTAATATTTTTGAATTTATGCCCATTAGCCTTTCTCTAAAGCCGTCAGGAAATTTGTGTATCAAATTCAACATACTCCCAATTTGGATCGATGGTGAAATATGATACCTTTATAACCTAATTTCCACATGACCCTACACTCTACACTGCCTCGGCAGCCAGCGGTGCTGGGTTTTACGGTTAATCTTCTAACACACCCATTGACTGTTTTAATAAGTCCAGCCCTTTCTTAACTCTACGGGAAACAGTGACAACACTAATACCTAGTAGTTCTGCTACTTGTTTTTGTGTCAAATCATGCAAAAACACAAACTCTAATATTTCACGAGTGCGTTTTTCTAGTTGAAAGAGTGCTTGTTGCAAACGAATTTGATCTTCTTGTGCCAGTTGAAAACTGCGATAGCGGTGATCGGGAACTAACTCTCCCAAACTGGTAGAACCTTCTTCTCCATCTTGCACTGGTACATCTAAACTCAAAGGAGCACGATTTATCCATGCTAGTTTAATTTCTTGCCATTCATCTGGAGAAATTTTCAGTGCTGCAGCTAATTCTGAGTCGGTGGGTTGGCGATTGTATTTTTCCCTTAAAGAACGGGAAACTCCGATCGCCTGCTGTTGCAGCGCTAAGTAGCGCCGAGGAATTCGTACAGTAACACCTTTGTCTCTGAGATAGTGTTGAATTTCACCTCTAATGTAAGGAATGGCAAAGGAACTGAAGGCATGACCCTTAGAAATTTTAAATCTTTCAATTGCCCGAATTAAACCTAAACAGCCCACCTGGAGTAAATCCTCATAGCTTTCATGGCATTGATTCATCCAGTAATGAGCTTCTTTTCTCACCAGTCCAAAATTGAGTTTCACCAGTTGATTGCGAACATTTGCCGAGTGAGATTGCTGATATTCTCGCAACAACTGCAAAATTTCATGCTTCAATTCATTGGTGACTGTGGTTGGCATAGGACAGTGTTTTTTAGTCGAACAAACAGTCAAAGTATTTGCTGTCAAACAAAGCCACATGCAAAAGCAACCCCTATGGCAGATCGAAATTTTTTGATGAAAATATCTGCCATGAAGGTTATGACAATGCAGCCTAGAACGTTGATTTAGGATTCAGAAATTGCCTTTGTAAACCAGACAGGAAACAGGGAAAAGACAAAGGAGAAAAATTCATCCCTCATCTGTCTTGTCCTTCTTGTCTTTCTTTGTAAAAGGAGTATTTTTTAGCGAAGTTTGCTTATGACTTGCAGCTTTGGAAAACTACATACAAAACATATAAAATTTTTTACCCAAACCAAAACCGAGATATTACCTAATTTAGTTAATATCCAACCATAGATATAAACCGAAACTCAGGAAGATACAATCAAAATAACAGTAAGTATTTTTCAGGGTAAATACTTAAAAATTTCACCTGAAATAAATATAAATAAAATAAAACATAGTATCTTAAATATTTCGCTCTTGCTGTTGGAAAATTTCCAATTCCATTAGCATGCATATGCATATTCAAAGTAAAGATAAACCAGGCTAAGCCTGGTTTATCTTAATCTGAATGGGCAATCAAACTTCCCACCCTATACTGTCAATTTCTCTTCTCAAGAGAATTTAAGCGCGAGCTGGTTCAACCCGAGCATAGAAGATACCACGAATTTTGACATCTTTGGGTTCGCCAGCACCTAAATCAGTGTCAGACGGTTGTTCGCTCTCAAAAGTACCCGCTATTTCACCGGTAGCACTATCTACTTTGGCTACCGAGAGGGAAATTTTGCCATTGAGAATATCAGTACGCTTGACATTAGCGCGAATGAGTTCTTCATCATCAGATTGAGCCGGGAGAGCCACAGCATTATCATAACCAGTAGCGACACCACGACCCTTAGGATCGAGGAAGGTCGCACCACGATAGGAAGGAACTTTAAAAGTACCTTCAAAATCGGTTGAGGTATTAATGCTAGTCATACCAGGTTGTGACTGAGCAACTAAACCTTTGATCGTGAACAAGAAAGGTACTCTTTCACCACCAGGCAATTGCACGGTTGCAGGTTGGAAGTCAAAGCCATCTTTTTCCACAAAGGTGAAGCTACCATCTGGATTAATCTTTAGATCGCCTTGAATCTGATCGAGAGAGTAGGTCTTGCGAGTCAATAATTTGCCAGCAACATATTCTGCTTGTTGCCGTTTATTAGCAGGTTCTTCTTTCACTAAGAATTGGGTTGGTTCTAAGCAAAGTTCTTTGATGATGTAGGATTGGCTAGCATCAATTGGAATAGAACCACGACTTGTTTCTGCTAGTTGGGGGCATTTGTTAGCCAAGCCAGTACCTTTAATTTGGTCGTAGGTGAGTATATCTGAACTAGCAACTGGACCCTCACCACAAGCAGTTAATAACCCCAAGCACAAAGCCAAGAGTGCAACAATTACAACGCGAAACCTCATGGTCAACCTCAATGTCAAAAATTAATATCTTAAGTTGCAAAACTGCACCGAAGTTTTGATTGGCGGAAGCCGCCGTTGATCCAGACACTTTCCAAACGAGGATAAGCCCCGCACGGATGTGTTTTCAACTTTTCTCTGCTAAACGTAATTAAACGAGTTGCTTTTTTAGCCTGAAGTTTAAGCAGCAGGCTACCTAGGACAAGCATCCCATCGGGATGTATTGTCAAAGGAAAGCAAAACTAGCAGTTTCATCCTTGGCGGCATTTGATTAAATTTGGGCACGTGGATGAGTGCGCCCTGATACACAACGACCTGAACTGCTACCTTCTAAGAAGGATGCTAGCTTGGACTTGCGGAAAGCTTCACCCAGTTGAGAACAGTTGTGTACCGTTACTACAACTTTTTTGGGTTACAGCCAAGTGTCCGCAAGCGTGACCAGTGGGCTTACCTTCACGGTGTTGTCTTTGTCGTTCTGTGTGATGTATGTGC
>JANZYY010000454.1 GCA_026419705.1 Fischerella sp. | reverse complement strand
AGATGTGTATAAGAGACAGGGTTGCTTGTTTTCTTTGCAGGAAGCGTTAGAAGCATTGAAAATCGGCTCACTCAAATTTTAACCACCCTACGAGAGACATCACCGTTAGAAAAAAGTTATACGGCTGGAAATATTATTAATCTGCTTTGTCATTTAGGAACTGATCTCAGGGGCTATGATTTTTCTAATTTGAGTGTTTGGCAAGCGGATTTGCGGAATGTGAAATTGCACGATGTCAATTTCCAAAACGCCAACTTAGCTAAGTCTGTTTTTGCTGAAGCCTTCGGTGGTGTTATATCGGTAGCCTTTAGCCCTGATGGTAAACTTTTGGCAATGGGGGATACTAATGGTGAGATTCGCTTGCGGCAAGTTGCAGATGGGAAACAACTTTTGACCTGTAAGGGTCACACTAATTGGGTAACATCAGTTGCCTTTAGTCCTGATGGTAGTACCCTCGCTAGTGCCGGTTGTGACTACACTGTGAGGTTGTGGGATTTAAGTAAGGGTCAATGCCTTAAAACTTTACAAGGACATGAAAATGAGGTTTGGTCTGTAGCGTTTAGTCCGGATGGTGGCACACTCCTAAGTGGCAGTGATGACTACACGATGAGGCTATGGAGTGCTGGCAGTGGTGAATGTCTCAAAATTTTCCGGGGACATTCAAATCACGTGCTTTCTGCCGCCTTCAGTCCTGATGGACAGACAATAGCAAGTGGTAGTGCTGACAATACTATTAGATTGTGGGATATCAACACCAATCAAATTTTCAAAACTTTCCAGGGACATAGTAATCCGATACGCTCGATCTGCTTTAGTCCTGATGGTCAAACGCTGGTAACTGGTAGTGAAGATCAGACGATCAGATTATGGAATGTCAGTACTGGAGAATGCCTCAAAACTTTCCAGGGTCATTATAATCTTGTATCCTCAGTTGCCTTCAGTCCACAAGGTGATACCTTAGCTAGTAGCAGTTACGACCAAACGGTAAAGTTATGGGATATCAAAACTGGAGAATGCCTTAAAACATTACAGGATCACACTAATCAGGTATTCTCAGTCGCCTTCAGCCCACAAGGTGATATCTTAGCCAGTGGTAGTTACGACCAAATGGTTAAGCTGTGGCGCGTCAGCACTGGAGAATGCCTCACAACTTTTCAAGGATGTACTACTCAAGTACTCTCAGTTGCCTTTAGTCTGGATGGTCAGATGCTAGCAAGTGGTAGCCATGACTCTTTGGTGAGGTTATGGGATATCAGCACAGGTCAAGTCTTGAGAACTTGCCAAGGGCATCGGGCTGCGGTTCAAACAGTTGCTTTTTGTCAGAAAGATCAAATATTGGCAAGCGGGAGTCACGACAAAACTGTGAGATTGTGGGATATCAATACGGGTCGCTGTCTGAGAACTTGCCAGGAGCATAATGCTGCAATCTGGTCAATTGCGTTCAGTTGTGATGGTGAAATGCTGGCAAGTGGTAGTGAGGATCGAACGATCAAATTGTGGGATATCAACACAGGTCGCTGTCTAAGAACTTGCCAGGAGCATAGTGCTGCCATCTGGTCAGTTGCCTTTAGCCCTCAAGATATGAGGCTAGCTAGTGGTGCTTTAGACAACACAGTCAAGTTATGGGATGCCAGTACTGGAGAGTGTAAAAGAACTTTTAATGGACATACGAATTGGGTTTGGGGAGTTGCCTTTAGTTCAGATGGTGATACGTTGGCGAGTACCAGCACAGATGGAACATTAAGGTTCTGGAGTGTTAGCACTGGCGAATGCAAAAGAATTTTGCTGGCAGACAGAGGTTGGCTACAGTTAATTGCCTTTAGTCCAAACGGTCAAATATTAGCTAGTAGCAGTCAAGACTACACAGTTAAATTGTGGGATATTAATACCGGTGAATGTTTTAGGACTTTGCAAGGACATATGGGTTGGGTGTGGTCAGTTGCTTTTAGTCCTGATAATCAAACTCTGGCTAGCGGCAGCGAGGATGAGACAATTAGACTTTGGGATGTCACAACAGGTGAGTGTTTAAAAATTCTCCAAGCTGAGAAACCCTATGAGCGAATGAATATCATGGGAGTTACAGGTCTAAGAGAAGCTGCTGTTGCTACGCTGAAAGCGCTGGGGGCTGTTGATTGAATCTGACAAATTGATCTATGAACGACATGAATTCTACAATCCGAATGACATTGTGTAAGGGTTGCTAAATGCGGATGGGAGCATGTGGTCCTAAGGAGAGATCCAGAAAGTACCAAATAATGAGCAGGAACAACCAAATTACCAGAAATGCCAAAGAATAAGGTAGCATCATCGCGATCAGGTTCCCTGCACCAAGCTGTTTGTCATACCGCTGTGCAAACTTAACGGTGATTGGAAAATATATCATCATCGGTGTGATGATATTAGTGATAGAATCACCGATGCGGAAAGTCACTTGTGCTGCTTCTGGGGAAAGTCCCAATAGCATAAACGTCGGCACAAAGATAGAAGCCATAATAGCCCATTTTGCTGCCGTTGCTAAGAACAAATTCACCAGCATCGTCAACAGAACAAACAGAATCAAGAGTGGCAGATTGGTAACTCCGATTGCCTTGAAAAAATCTGCACCGATAACCGACAGAATAGTTCCTAAATTACTCCAATTAAAATAAGCAGAAAATTGGGCAGCCACAAACGATAAAGCTATAAAATATCCCATCGAACTCATTGCCTGGGTCATGCCCTTGGCGACATCTTTATCACTGTTGATCGTGCCAACCACTTTGCCATACACCACCCCCATAACAAAAAAAGCCAAAGCAACAAACAGCACAATGCCATCAATAAAAGGCGAAGGAATGATGGTAAAATGCTTTGGGTCGCGCAACACCCCTTGAGGTGGCAGTAACAATACCAAGGTGCAGATAATCAAAGCTAGGAGTGAATAGCCTGCCCAACGTAACCCCTTGTTTTGGCGGGCAGTGAGGGCTTCGGTAGGTTGCTCATCTGCAATAGCTTGATAAGAAGTGCTTAGACGTGGCTCTACAACTTTGTCGGTAACGTACCAACCGATTAACGTCAATAAAATTGTCGAAACAGCCATAAAGTAATAGTTGGCTGTTGAATCGACAGTGTAAGCAGGATCAATCAACTGGGCTGCACTTTGGGAAAAGCCGCTGAAAAAGGGATCAAGTGGCGTAATTAACAGATTAGCACTAAACCCACCTGAAACCCCTGCAAATGCAGCAGTCAGCCCTGCCAGTGGATGACGCTTAAAGGTGAGAAATACCATTGGAGCCAGTGGAATCAGTGTCACATACCCTGCATCTACCGTGATACTGGACATGATCCCAGCGAAGATAACCACCGGTGAAATCAACCTAGCTGGAGTGATGAGTACCAGTTTACTTAGAGCCGCTTTTAGCAATCCGCTGTATTCTGCCATGCCGACACCGAGCATCGCAACCAGAACTGTACCTAAGGGAGGGAAATTGACGAAGTTTTCAACAGCTTCACTGATGATGCGACGGATGCCATTGGGAGTGAGCAAAGAGACGGCAGTAACTACTTTCTGGTCAATTGGATTAACAACTGCAACATTGAATTGGGCAGCGATCGCACTAGCGCCAATAGTGATTAGTGCCAGCAAGAAAAATAGAATTATCGGATCGGGTAATCGATTACCAAGAATTTCCACCCAATTTAAAATAGCTGCAATTCCCTTTGACTTTTTATCAGAGCGAGGGGATGATAAGGGGTCTGACAAAACTCTATACTCCTTAGTCTATACCAGTGTTCCCAAGGAAAAATATAAAGGAACGTGAGTTCGACGGAACTAAAAAACAGCAGAAGGTAGCGCAGGTAATTCTTTGGGGTAAATGTCAAGTGAAGGTTTTTAAGGCAAATAGGTATAAGCAGCCAAACTAGCTATTAAGTCGACCTGAGTTCGGGTTATGTGGTCAGGGCGTTACTTAGCGATCAAATCTGCGCTCTGAGATAAACGGATAAATGGTAAGGTACTAGTGGGCTATCTGCATGTCGCTTGGCAATCCTCGTTCAAATGCCTCGACCAAGATGTTTTTCAAATCCATATACAATAAAACTTAAAAGTTGCTCTTGGGCAGAGTGCCAGCAAAGTTATTATCCGAAAATTGTGCCTCAATAGCTGTAGCTGTTTTATCAGTCCACCCATCTAAGTTTACTGTGTAAGGCATTTTTGTAATGATTGCCTGGCAAGCAATACATAAACTTGCTACAATACTGAGGTGCTTTGGCAGATTGATAATTTTCATTTCCTTATCCTTTTAGTTGTTCATAATGCTACTGTTAGGGATGCTTAAGAAAAGTTGTCCTTGGTTCTCGGGTGATTAGTGAGCAGTTGATAATCAGGTCTCACCCGTGATTGTTTATATGCTGTAGTTGTTTCAACACATTCTGTAGTTCCTCATCTGATATATAGTCCTCCTTGGGTGGGCTGAAGCACAAAAGTGCGACTTCATAGCAAGCAGCAGCTACGCAATTACGCTCCTGGGGATCAAGTCCCGCAACCATTTCAATCGTCTCCTCCACATGCTCCGCGTCAGCGCCAACACTACTGTGTATGCAT
>JANZYY010000453.1 GCA_026419705.1 Fischerella sp. | reverse complement strand
GATTCTTGAGCTACTGTTATATTTTGCACTCTTTATTTACTTTCTGCGGGTTTATTCGGTTAGGTGCAAGATCTGAGGATACAAAAGGTGATTTTGGTGTAGAATCACTGCTAAGTGCAACCGCAGGCTCTGCTGTTACCAAAGTCTGAGGAGCGAGGATTTCTGGTGTTTCTGATATTTTGCTTGGGAATTGTTCTGCATTTAGAGTTGCAGAAAATTCTTGTTTTTGGCAATTTTCTTCCATCAAAATATCAGTAATTAAAGGTGAATCGGTAGAGATAATTTCTTGTGAATCTTGAATTAGCTGTTTTAGTTTCTGACTTTTAAACCATTGCTTTTCCTGGAAAGTAACAGGCGGATATTGCTTATATTCTTGCGCTACAGCTTGAATTTGGCGTGTCAGTTCTTCTAATATTGCAGTATTCGTTGCACCTTTGTGTGCTTGAAAACGTGCTACTGCCAAAAGAATTGTTAAAATCACACCTTGGCGATAGAGAGTGAGGCTGTGGCTATCTTCTGGTTCAGAAATAAACTGCCAAAATTGCTGTAACCAATCTTTTAAGGAATCATGGATATTAAGATTTGGTAATTGGGAAACAAGCAACGATAAATTCAGTTCTGAGGTAGGAATATGTAACCTATGTTTAAACCAGCCTAAGAGATAATAGATGATTAAAATATATAGTTTGGCAGTTTTAGGTTTTAAATACTGACCTTTAACTTGAAAATTTTGCGTTAAAAATTTATATAATTCCTGGATTTCTGCGCTTAAAGATGTGCTAAAGATTGGTTGTAATGTCTTCGCATCGATATCTAAATCTATTATCGGTGTAGTAAATTTTTGCAAAGCAGCAGAAGGGGTACCGCCTTGAGAGCGATCGCCTGCCAGTACAGCATCTCGCGCTTGTTGTAAATCAGCTAAAGCTAACTCACCGATCTTGAAAACTTCTTGTGTGTTCGTCTCCAGTGCCTTGATTATAGTTTGAGCAATCTGACTGAATCCTGGTAAATTTAATGATTCACCTAAGCCAGCAAATACCTCAGCCTGAGAATACAATAACCCAGCCATTTCCATCACATCTGTAGCTGATTTCAATGCTGCGGCAATCGTTTCCAGTCTTTGTGTTACACCAGTTGCAAAAATCGACTGGACAATATCAAACCCCAATTCAGCAGATGTGGGAATATGAGTATTATCCTCAAATGCATCTCCTAGTTTTTCCTGTAACTTAGCAAACACAGTCGCTGCTCTTTGGAGAATCTCCTCCTCATCGATACTTGTTCCCGTTAATTCTGCCGTGAGAGGTAAACGCAAACATTCATAAGCCTCCACAAGCAGCGTTTGTAATTGGGCATCTACAATCACATTGGGCTTATACAGACACTTGACGATATCTTCTAGGTAATGCGCTACCTTGTTAATCACCTCTAACCCTATATTTGCAGCTCCACCTTTGATGGTATGGGTTGCCCGCATCAAAGCATGGACTTTGGCAGTACTAAAATCTGTTGATAGGCTAAACAGTTCCTGTTCAATTTGTTGTAGTAATTCTGGTGCTTCCGCCAGGAAATATATATAACCTTGTTCGCGGATGGAAGAGTCTGCGATCATAATATTCAATCACCTTCATTTATTGAAGAGAGGGAGATGGGGAGATGGGGGTAACCACTAACCAATGTACAGACGTGCCATGGCACGTCTGGTACAACCACTAACCACTAACCACCAACCAACCTACTTAATTGACTTTAAATTGACTTGCTGTTGCTAGTAACTCTTTTGCCGTTGCTAAAAGCTGTTGAAAAACCGCAGCGAGGGCTTGTGCTTGAGCAACGGTATTGTGAGAAATTTCCGCGACTTGTTGCATGGAGGTAGTAACAGAAACAGAACGTGTCATTTGGGTTTGGGTAGCTGCGGTAATTTGCTCAAGCAGTTGACTAATTTGTGCTGTAGCTGCCACGACCGCGTTAAGATTCCGTCGGGTTTCACTGACTAAATTTGTTCCTTCTAATACCTGTTGAATACCGGTTTCCATTGCCACTGCCACTTCTCCTGTTTCTGCTTGAATCTCCTGCACCAGTTTTTCAATTTCAATCGTGGCTGCAGCAGATTGGCGAGATAGGGAACGAACTTCATCCGCAACCACCGCAAAGCCTTTACCGTATTCGCCAGCGCGAGTTGCTTCAATGGCTGCATTCAGGGCCAAGACGTTTGTTTGGGTGGCAAAGTTACTAATCAAGCTGACTACTTTCGAGATATTCTGGGAAGAGTCACTCAGACGCTTTATCTTCTTCCCTGTTTGAGCAACGGTTTCTCGAATTGCTTGTATGGCTTCTACTGTCTGATTCATGGCGCGATCGCCATCTTCCAAAGTTTGGTTTGCTTTTTCTACAGCAACTTTAACTAACTCGGCACTGGTAACGACTGCTTGTGTTGAGTCTACCATTTGTTGAATTTCACCCAAGGCGGCGGAGATTTCCTGTGACTGCTGCTGTGCTAAGTTGGTGACGCCAATCAGGGACGCATCGCTATCTTCAGAAGTTTGAGCGACTTGTTGGGCGGCTTTTTGTACCTGAATGACAATCTGTCGCAGTGCTTGCAAGGTATTATTGTAAGCATCAGTAATAGTGCCTAACTCGTCTTCTGCGATCGGGGCGCGGACAGTCAAGTCTCCTTTCAGGGCTGGTTTGAGAATTGCCAGTGTTTGAATGCAACGCTGTTGAAATAATTCTTTTGCTGCTTTTTCTCTGGCAGCGACTTCCGCAAGTTGAGCTGACTGTGCTTGGACTTGTTGCAGATACTCCACTTGTTGCAAGGCAAGTCCTAACTGATCGCCGACTCGGGAGAGTAAGTTAATTTCCCATTCTTGCCAATGGCGAGATTGGGAATTTTGATAAGCAGCGAGGATACCCCATAATTTCTCCCCAAAAAAGACTGGTGAAACAATATAAGCCTTGGCTTCAAATTCTTCCAACAATTCTATGTAACAGGGTGACAATCCTTGCTGATGGATGTCATCAATCGCCAGGCTTTCACCTTTAGCTAGCCGCCCCCCTTTGGTTTCTTGTAAGAAAGTATCTTGCCAATGCTTGCTATCTGTACTTACCAAGCGCCCCCAAGCACTAGCGACAGATTCCGCAATAAATTCCCCACTCCAGTCGTCACGGAAGCGATAAACCGCAACGCGATCGCAATGCAATAGTTGGCGGATATCTTGAGTCGTGGTTTTGAAAATCGTATCTAAATCTGCAGATTGACGCAGACGGTTGGCAATCTTACTATAAGCTTTTTCTTGCTCAGCAATTTGTGCTAGCTGGTCTGATTTTTCTTGCAACTTTTCCAAGTACTCAGTTTGGATGATGGCAACACCAAAGCCCATGCCAATCTGAGTTAAAAAGCTGATTTCCCACTCTTGCCATTTTCGAGAATTAGAGTTTTGATAAGCTGCCAACAAACCCCATAATTTCTCCCCAGAAAATACAGGCGCAATGATGTAAGCTTTAGCTTCAAATTGTTCTAGAATTTCAATATGACACTGGGATAACCCTGCTTTGTAGATATCATCAACTGCAAAGCTTTCACTACGGGCATAGCGTCCTCCTTGAGTATCTTGCAGGTGCGTGTCTGCCCACACTGTTTTGATATCAGGTCCGACTAAACGCACCCAGCCACTAGCCACAGACTCAGCAATAAATTCACCACTCCAGTCAGAGTTAAAGCGGTAGAGGGCGACGCGATCGCAACGCAGTAAGTTACGCACTTCTTGTGTGGTAGTTTGGAAAAACTTATCCACATTGGAAATGCGAAGAATTTTATCAACCACCTTACCAACAGCTTTTTTCGCCAGTGATTGCTGTTGTTGCTCTTTTTGAAACTGAAATCTCTGCAAAGCATATGTCAATTCAGTGGCGACTTGTGCTAGTAAAGTTATTTCTGCTTCTTGCCACTGACGGGTAGTACCACACTGATGAACCGCTAACAATCCCCAAAATTCGCCTTCTACAACAATAGGTAGCGAAACACTGGCTTGAATTTGAAATTTTTCCCACAACTGGCGTTGATAAGGTGTTGGTTCTAACTGATTGATATCTGCGATCGCTACAGGTTCCAAATAGTCTGGATTTGTATTGACACCAAATAAAATGGCAGGCAAGTTTTCACCAGCAGCGGGTGTCCAACCCAGAGTTTTCGCCTCTGCTAATACCACACCTGTATCTAGACTATGCCAACGGTAAATCAAAACACGATCGGCTGCTATTTTTTCGCGTACTGCTTTTGTTGTGACTTGGAAGAGTGTATCTGTATCCGTGGCTTGCTGCATCTGACTTGCGATCGCCTGCCATTGCTGTCGCCAATTTTTAAATTCCCAAGCAAGATTTTCCCTATCTAAACTTTCCGATTGGTTAACAGCATAACCATTTTCCTGATGATTATCATATGTAATCGTCATGGTGAACACCCTTATCAAAAATTCAGTAAAAAACAACCAAAGCAACTAAAAAAACAATTCATCCTATATAAAATCAAGCCTAGACTACGAGTTTAACAATGATTTTTCTAGCCCCTAGCCTTTAATCCCTTTCTTCAAGATAAAATTTAGCGGTTACTTATCCACATTGGTGTATGGAGTATAGCCT
>JANZYY010000044.1:14408-16483 GCA_026419705.1 Fischerella sp. | reverse complement strand
GGTAAGTATTGTTTGTAGTTAGCGCTTCAGCGTGAAAGCGCCGACTACAAACCCCGCAAACTTGCTTTGGCAAACCATTAGTTCACTAGCAACAAACAAGCAACTACTAACCAATGTACAGACGTGCCATGGCAGGTCTGGTACAACTACTTTTAACTACTTTACCTATGGCTTCTACATATTCCTTTGACATTGTTAGCGATTTTGACAGACAAGAATTAGTTAACGCTGTTGACCAAACTGCGCGAGAAATTAAAAGCCGTTACGACCTCAAAGATACTCAAACAACAGTAGAGTTAGGTGAACAAAGTATCATTATTAGTACAGATAGTGAGTTCACCTTAGAGTCTGTACATAATGTACTGCGGGAAAAAGCTGCTAAGCGCAACCTCTCACAGAAAATTTTTGATTTTGGCAAAGTTGAATCAGCGAGTGGGAACCGCGTTCGTCAAGAAATCAAACTAAAAAAAGGCATCAATCAGGAACAAGCCAAGCGAATTTCCAAATTAATTCGTGATGAATTCAAAAAGGTGCAAGCCTCTATTCAAGGAGAGTCAGTGCGTGTAAGCGCTAAGAGCAAAGATGACTTGCAAGCTGTGATCCAACGCTTAAAGCAAGAAGACTTTCCAATGGCTTTGCAATTTACAAATTATCGATAAATTTGGTTA
This sequence comes from Fischerella sp., assembly GCA_026419705.1. Taxonomy (GTDB): domain Bacteria; phylum Cyanobacteriota; class Cyanobacteriia; order Cyanobacteriales; family Nostocaceae; genus PCC9605. The sequence goes on along the minus strand of JANZYY010000044.1, from coordinate 15,815 downwards.
GCGGTTAGTGGTTAGTAGTTAGTAGTAAAAACTCATAAATAACTACTATCTACTAACTACTAACTACTATCTATGACATTAACTACGAGAACCGATAGAAGCCTGAAATGCTGGACGTTCAGACAAGCGCTTGCAATAAGTGAATATACCTGGATAGGCACTAAAGTCTAGCTTCAGCATCATGGGAATATAAGCTAGTACAGATCCTACTGCCACGTCGGCAACGGTAAATGCGCCACCCAGCAAGAATTGTTGACGTTGAAGAATTTCATTTAGGGGAGTCATTAATCGTGGCATTTCCCGCTCGCGGTTGGCTTCTACAAATATACCTGGACCTAAGGTGGAATTGGCAAATAACACCCACTGAGCAATTTTTGCACGTTCTTCTAAAGAATGCTTGACCTTACCGTATTTTTCATCAAGATAAAGCAAAATTGCTCCCGATTCCCAAAGTTGGAAATCACCATCAACGATCGCCGGAACTTTTCCCATAGGGTTAATTGCCAGATATGCAGGCTGGCGGTGTTCTCCAGCTTGCATATCGAGCATGACAAATTCGTAGGGAATTCCCAATTCTTCTAGATACCATTGAACAATTGCAGCGCGGCTACGAGCGCCACCATAAAGTTTCAACATAATGTTTGGTTGGTTGTTGGTTGTTGGTTGTTGGTTAGTGGTTGACGATTCCCCATTCCCTACTACAAAACTTTATGTGTATGGGGATGTTGTTTGATATTATCTTCTTTAGAGACAACCCGTGTGGCATTCAGTACGCGTTTGCGTTCGAGAGAATATTTAAAATTTTTATAGGTAGTGCCCAAAGGAATTAGAGATTTTGCTGTTTTACTACGCTTATAGGTGCGAGCTGCTGCGATTGCACGTTGCACAAATTCATCGCCAAATTGAGCGGTATCGGGAAAGTCTGCTGGTTTTTGCAGTGTTTCACCGCTGAGTACTGTTCCCATGGTTGTTGCCCAAGCCAATCTATAGGAAGTGGGAATTCCCTTGACGAGGGCTTCTAATGCGGCTGAGGGAATCGGTTCTATAATTTCGACTTGATGAACTTCTCCATCTGCTTTGATAAAGCAGGTTGCTAAACCGATGACGATATAATCGTCGGTTGTGATGTCGGGCGCATTGGGATAAGAAACTGCTGTTGCCATAAGAATTTCTTGTCAAAACTATAGACTTTACCCAATAAAGTTTGAATTACTTGTTGGCATTTTACCAAGTTGTTGCTCCAACTACTTGACTAGTCTACTAGATTGATATTTGCTGTTTCTGGAATGAAACTTTGGGATGAAGTATCCACTATTAAGCTTAAGGATCAATTGAGTATAAAGAATATTTGCACCTGTGAGGTGGGTAATATTCGAACAGGATGCTTGCACCTGAGTACTCATAGAC
>JANZYY010000044.1:0-14398 GCA_026419705.1 Fischerella sp. | reverse complement strand
CCTTAGCAAGTGACACAGGGGCAGAACCACAAGCACGCCGAAAACTATAAGTTGATTTCACAGAGCAAGCAGCTCAGGCAGGAAGATATGAACAGCCACTCATTTCCAGCATCTGGTGAACAGCAAAATCACAGATACATAAACGTATTAAAAACTACCGAGAATGTCCAACAGCAAAAGGGCAACGGTAGCGGCGAATCTACTTGCGGTGACAGTTACTTACGCTCTTGTGCTTTGAGCTTGGCCCAACAAGGAGATTATGCTGAGGCGATCGCGCTCTTGAGTCAACTAATTAACCGCCATCCCCACAATGCGATTGATTACAACAATCGGGGACTGATTTATTTTGAGTGTGGTGAAACTCAAAAAGCTTTTTGTGATTACAACACAGCTTTGCAACTAAATCCGAAATTGGCTAGTGCTTATAACAATCGGGCAAATTACTTTGCTTCCCGTGGGGAATTAATAGCAGCGATCGCAGACTATGACCAAGCGCTAGATTTGAATCCCAGTTATGTGCGGGCGTGGTTGAACAGAGGTATTACTTTGCGCGATTTAGGGCAATACGAAGAGGCTGTTGATAATTTTGAGGTGGCGTTGCTTTTCGGTCAATTGGAAGGTCATATTTTTGCTGAACGGGGTAGAGCCTTTCATCTTTGGGGTGAATGGAATTGCGCGATCGCTGATTATCGTCGTGCCTTGACTTTACTACCTTCTGCAGAAACCAAAAGCAAAGAAGCAGGACAGCGTTTGCGTTTACAAGTTGAAAACTGGATCGATGAGTTGATTTTTTCTGGGTATTCAAATTAGTAGCTTCAGGCTAATTTACGCCGGTTAAATACACATCTTAACGCTAATAGCTAATAGAATAATGATAACTACACAGTGCTGAAAAACTGAGTGGTTGGCTATTAACTATTAGCTGTTAGCTATTTTTTGATATACTACGCATCTATACGCAGTCAGCTGGCAAGAAATTTAAACTATTCTAAATCTCCAGATCTCCAGACCAGAATTTTACCTGTTAATTTAATTTAAGGTGAAGATTCTCCTTGTTCAATTTCTTCTGGTTCCTGATTAATTAATACGACTTGACGCTGACTTGGATCAAATCGATATCCTTGTTCTTGCATAATGCTTTTAGCTTGGCGGGGATCAAAGTTGCGGCTAAATTCTGCCTGCAAACTATTCACTCGTTCTTCCATCTGCTTGACTTCAGTACGGATTTCTCGCAACTTGTCTTGCTGTGACCAGTGATAGGGCAAAAGCTGTACAAGGGCAGACACTGCTGCTGCTGAAATTAGAACATTAACCCCTATCTTTGCTGTTGTTTCCAGGGCCATCACCTGGTAAGAACGCTGACGTAGATGCCGTTTTGGTCGAGGAGCAACTCGGCGTCTTTGTATTGGTTCTAGCGGGGGTCTGGATGGTTGAATCGCATTCATAAGTAATTATTAAGAACCTCGCTGATTTAATTGACGCACCGTAAACAATGCTCCTGCGTTGTTTACGGTTTTATTTAGCTGTCATATTACTTCATTTTTTGGAAATTGCTACAAGTGTGCAGCTAGTCAAAAATAAACCTAGCATACGTAAGTGTTTGCACGCAAGACAATAAGGTATAAAACCGTTAGTATTCGGCAATTACACCCCGTATTGCCAGGTTTATTGGTTCTATAAACGCGTTGTCACGCCAATAATTTATTTGTAAAGTTCTGTTGCCAGACGCCAAGCTAGAAAGCCTGGAAGTAGAGCGACAACAAGAGCAATGTACACTTGAGTATCAGATATAGTCATGGATTAAAACCTCCTAATCCAAAAGATTTTGATTGGTTCGTTTACTACTTTTCCCTGTTTTGCCTTGATAGGGGAATAGCTTGTTACAAGATGCAACAAATGGGTTGGTGGTTGGTAGTTAGTGGATGGTAGTCAAGAGTTTTTAATAAAAATTAAAGAACTATGTGTTTTTATCTAGGTATAGACTTTGGGACTTCTGGTGCAAGGGGTGTAGTAATTGACGAAGCAGAGAGTATCCGACAACAGGTACGGTATCCCTTGAAAGTTTTTGATAATGCTGAGTTGGTAAGTTGCTGGTATCAGGCTTTATTTAGCCTCATAGAGCAAATTTCTGGAGAATTGCGGCGAAAAATGAGAGCGATCGCTATTAATGGCACTTCCTCAACCGTCTTGCTGTGTGATGCTGCTGGTCATCCTGTGGATGTGCCTTTGCTTTACAACGATGGGCGAGGCGCGGTCATGCTAGATCGGTTGAGGAGTGTCGCACCCCCAAATCATACTGTATTAAGTGCAACTTCTAGCCTTGCCAAGCTTCTATGGATGTCGCAGTTGCCATCTTTTCGAGAAGCAAAGTATTTTCTACATCAGGCAGATTGGCTGGCTTTTTTGCTGCATGGTCATCTGGGTATTAGCGATTACCACAATGCTTTAAAATTGGGTTATGACGTGGAAGTGTTTAAATACCCAAAATGGCTAGATCAACTGCAAATTCCAATTTATTTGCCAAAAATATTAACTCCTGGTCATCCTATCAGTGAATTACGCCCTGAGATTGCCACTCATTATCATTTTCCCTCTGATTGCTTGGTTTGTGCTGGTACTACAGATAGTATCGCGGCATTTCTCGCCAGTGGTGCAAAATTGCCTGGGGAAGCGGTGACTTCTCTTGGTTCGACGCTCGTGCTGAAGCTTTTAAGTCGTACTCGTGTAGAAGATTCCAGGTATGGAATTTACAGCCATCGCTTGGGAAACTTATGGCTAACAGGCGGCGCTTCCAATACTGGTGGTGCTGTATTGCTACAATTTTTCACTGATGCTGAGTTAGAAAGTTATAGTCGGGAAATTGATGCTGGTAAAGAAAGTAACTTAGATTATTATCCTTTACTGAAACCAGGCGATCGCTTTCCGATTAATGACCCAAATTTACCGCCGCGACTGGAACCACGTCCAGAGAATCCGGTGGAATTTTTACATGGGCTATTGGAAAGTATTGCCCGTATAGAAAGGCGAGGATATGAGTTGTTACAACAACTGGGAGCAGATCGGTTAAGTCGAGTTTATACAGCTGGCGGTGGTGCAGCAAACGACACGTGGACAGCAATTAGAGGGCGTCATTTGCAAGTTCCCGTGATGCGTCCTGTAAATACCGAGGCGGCTTATGGGACAGCGTTGTTGGCGATGCGAGGCGTGAGGGAATAAATCGCACTTGTACCGCACACCAATTTTGATAGGTTTGTAGTGAGGGCTTTAGCCCTCATTTAATTACGCTTGGTACTTCCATCGCCTATCATAATCTTTGTGGCAGACTCTAGGAACCTTGATGAATCCTCTGGTAAACCAAATCCCGGAGGAAGTTAGCCTTTTGATTGGGAATTGATGCAACAAGGCTCCGCAAAGTCAGCCGCAACAGCAAATTTTTCTGATCCGGTCGGATTCCCAAACGTTGAATAGCCTGTGGGGGTAGTTGGTGATAATAAGTTTCACTAAGTATATCTACTGACTCCAACAGTTCAGTATCATCATCCAAGACTTCTATTATTTGTTCACAGATATCTTCTAATTCCGTATCAAGCCCGGTGACAATTGACATATCCCGGTTGATACTAGGTTGGTTGGAGACTTTGCGGTAAGGTTCCAAATTTGTCATTTGGACAGCAATACGGGGATGGTTACTTCGCAATAAGCGGATGTCATCTATCCCTTTTACTAACATCGCCAAACGATCTAGTCCCCAACCAGATGCTAAACCGTAATAACCAGGTTGTAACAAACTGGGATGAGCTTTCCCACATTCTCCCACCTCAACCCACATGCCATCAACTAATACCTCAATTTCTAAACCATTGCGGGTGTAAGGGTGTGAGGTTTCATTCAAGCGGTAGGATACGCCTGGAAGCACTGCATGGAGAATAGTTTCGATGAATTTAGCTATAGAGACGTCACAAGTCGCGTCTCTACCAATTAACCAAACGTCCATTTGATGGGGTTCGCCCACATGACGTTTATCCACCACATCTCGGCGATAACAGATACCTGGATGAAGGATAAGTTGTTCTCCCCTAAGGTGAGGGAGTAACTCTGGCATAATTACGGTAGTGTGAGTTCTGAGTAGTTTACCATCGCTAAGGTAGCGAGTGTATTTTGGCGAACGCGACAAACTATCTGAAGGGAAATAAAGTTTGTCGAAGTTGTTAGCAACCGTAGTGATGGGTGAAGAACGCCAAATTGTTGGTTCTGGATGTCCAGACTTGTACAAAGCCTCAGCGATTTTGTAGACGATGAGATTGATAGCGTGAATGCCATTTGCCGGGTTTGTCAAGTCCGCCTTTAGAAGTCCAGGTGGTTCATTTTTTGCCTCTCTAGCTCAAATTCGTAATACAAAGAGTATAACTCTTACTAAAAAATGATGATATTACTCAAGTAGTTAAGTTGTAACTACAATCTGCCTGTTGTCAATTCCGGTATAAAAAACTTAGTGGTCTATCGCAAAAATCTTGATAGGTTAATTTATTTTCAATTCCTCTTGTTTTCCTTCTTTCTTTCTTTGCTTTTCTTTGCGTACTTTGCGCCCTTTTGCGCCCTTTGTGGTTCATTATCTTACTTCTCAAAATTAATGCGATAGACCACTACTAGTCCGTGTCATTAATTATCAGAGGTTTGTAGCGAGCGATTTCTCGCTCAATTTTAAGGGCTACCTTCACTACCAATCTCGCATCACCTAGTTTAGATGTATGTCTCATTTTCTCAACGTGGAACTCATTCTCATCATCAGGGTCTTGAGTACCGAGCAGCTTGTCCCAGAACGTGAAGTACAATCCGTAGTGCACCGTGTACTTGTGGTGATGTATGGAATGATGCGTCGGGCCGGTGAACCACCTTCCGAGCCACTGGCTCTTAGATAACGAGGGAAATAGCTTGCATCCAAGATGATTAACACAGCCCATATCGTCATCGTTAAGCGCCTGGGCGATCGCCTCTGGTGGAAGGAACCCCACGGCGTTGGATCTCCCGAACGGTGGTGTCCATAATGCATCTATCTGAAAAGTTAGGGACGGTGAAACATGGGGTGGACAAAGTAAAAATACTTATCTTGAAGGATAAGTACCGCTACAGAGCTTACTCCTAAATACCACAGGCCATACTCGTCCAGATCTCAGTGTATAACAGCGTGACTCCCAAATCGTACTCTGATACGATCAACGCGGCACTAAGTGCAAAAACCACTGCCGACAGCAGCAATAATTAGATCTCCCTGCGGATAGCTCGCTTTAGCGGAGGCTTAAGACGCAAAATCCGCTTGGCAAGAGATTTTTCTAGAATTAAGTAGAAGAGCAAGTACGCTCCTCCAGCGATGAGTTGGAGTCAGGTGCTCACGCCCCACTTGAGAGAATTGTTTGCTACCTCATCCAAAATAATTACCAATTAGCTATTACCAAAATTGACGGTTTGGGTTTTCCACCAACTTTCATCCTATGATTGCAAATTTTCAGTAGCAGGGGAAATCATTGCCCCAGCGGGTGGGGATGAAGAATCTAGTTGAGCTTGCTCTGGTGCTTCAACAGTTGCCTCGGTTACACTAGTTACATCACTGAAATATGTACCAAACAGCTTATCGTAGTTGGATGCAACAGCTAAAAACGCTCCACCCAAAATATAGATAGGTAGCGGCAGTTGTAACTTTTGTAACCAGTCAAACAACTGCGCCAGGGCAAATAGCACTACAAAGCAAGCTAGCCAAACTCTCATAATTCACACCCGCTGAATTTAAATCACTTCACCAATTTTAAGATAGAAGGCTGGTGGAGGTATGAGACTCAGTTACCATAAGCCTATATCTTGAACACTTAGTGTCTTGGTGCCTTAGTAGTTAAAAAATCTTGAACCACCAGGACACTAAGACACAAAGAGAAAACGGGTTTTTATGCGTTTTGGTGTACGCAGTTTTTGCATCTACTTACGAAAGAGTCTGGCGCAGTCGGGGTTGAATAATCAGCAAAGCTAAAAGAGCAAATCCCAGCAAAACCAGGATGGTGCTGCCAAAGGTAACATCGCCCCAAAATGCGTGCATCACCACACTATTTAAGCTCCAATTTTTGTGCAGATAAAGGTAGCGAATTGGTTCAATAGCATAGCTGAGGGGATTGAGAGTAGCAACAATCTGCAACCACTTGGGCATAAAAGCTAAGGGAGCCAAAGCAGTGCTGGCAAATAACAGCGGTAGGTTAGTAACAAAAATGACTGCAATCAGTTCAATATGTCCGGGCAGTGCAAAAGCCAGACCCAAGCTAAGGGCAGTTACACCCAAAGCAAGCAGGAAGACAATGAGAGCTATGGCACCCAAACCGACTGCATCTGGCACTCCTGCACCTAAAAACGCTGCTACTGCTACAATCGCAGCAGCTTGCAGCAAGGTTTGGCTGATAATAAAGATTGCAGAAGCCAGTACAATCGAATACCGCGATGCTAGGGGAGCTACTAGCAAGCGATTCAAAAAGCCAAATTCTCGGTCAAACATTACTGGTAAACCAGCATTGAGCGCTCCAGCAAAGGCGGTAAAAACGATAATACCGGCACCTAGAAATTGTGCGTAATTTGTCGTATTGCCAAAAATGCCTTTGGGTGCATTCTGAAATAAAGCGCCAAAAAGCACTAGCCATATTACAGGCTGAATAATTCCAGCTAGCAAGGTGGAAGGACGTCGCTGCAGTTGAATAAACAAGCGACGTGTCAATGCCAAAGTTTCTTGAACTAGCTCACCGACAAAATTAGGAGCATTATCAGTATAAGCTTGTGGCGCAGCTACTTGCTGCCAGTTAATCTCTGATTTGGGAGGTATGACAGTACCACTCATCTCAATTTTATGATTTTAGATTTTGGATTTGGGATTGGGAATTGTTAGTAGTTAGTAGTTAGTGGTTAGTGGTTGGTAGAACAACTAACGACTATCTACTAACCGCTAACCAAGATCTATCTCATATTTTGCTTTTTCTCTGCTTTGGGATCGCGAGTGTCCAATGCTGCTAGTTCCGCATCCATAAGCGTACGTCCCGTGGCTGCGAGGTAGACATCATCTAAACTGGGACGAGATTGAGCAATGCCAAATATTGGCAGTCCAGCATGATTGAGTGCTTGCTGGATGGTAATCAATGTGTCATTCTGCGGTGTTACCACCAAGTTAAGAGAATTCCCCTGGGCGTTGTTGATAATTATTTCTTGTACGAATGGCAAGGTTGCGAGTAAATCTTTTGCTTTTTCTGCTTCCTCATTTGGTGTAAATTCACGGATACGCAAAGTAATGCGATCGCCTCCAACTTTATCTTTTAATTCGGAAGGCGTTCCTGCTGCAATGACTACGCCCCGATCGACGATCGCGACGCGATCTGCCAAGGCGTCTATTTCTTCTAAGTAATGGCTGGTAATTAGTACGGTAGTTCCAGCTTCCCGCAATTTCCGCAGAAATTCCCAGACGGTAAAGCGGCTTTCAATATCAAGTCCTACCGTCGGCTCATCCAAAACCAATACATCTGGTGCGTGTAGTAACCCAGCTGCCAAGTCTAAACGTTTGCGCAGACCGCCAGAGTATGTCCCAGTCTTTTGATCGGCGTATTCCTGCAAACCCAGCAAACTCAGCACCGTGTCAATGCGCTGTTTTGTTACTGCTGTCGGTAAGTGATAAAGTGCCGCTTGTAGTTGTAGCAGTTCGCGTCCAGTCAGGACTTTGTCTAAAGCTACTTCCTGAGCGACATAACCAAGTCTTTTTCTTGCTGCTCTGGGATTATCTATAACTGAAATGCCAGAAACTTCTATTCTACCAGCGTCTGGTGTGGTGAGAGTACATAAAGCTCGTAAGGTAGTAGTTTTACCCGCGCCGTTGGGTCCAAGTAAACCAAAAATTTCTCCTGGTTCTACCTGAAAGGAAACATCCTTAACGGCTTCAACCGAACCGTAGCGTTTTTTTAGGTTTTCAATTAAAACGGCGGGAGCCATAACAGGTTATCCCTAAGTAACTATACAAATCTCAACAATGTCTATCCCTATTGTAGTTGAGTAGTGTTGAGTGAGGTGGGCGATCGCGTGGGTATGACTCTTTTATTTTCTAGGTTGGTTATGTTCTGTTGCTCGCCCTTAGTTGCGATTTGTTCTAATAGCTCGATGTATTGCATTCTTTTTTTGAAATTGGTATGAGTTTTTGCGATCGCTGTTTTTGAAAGAAAAATAACCGCCTGCCGTTTACTCATTAATAATAAGTAGCTGATTTTACCCAAGTATTGCTCAATTACACTGCTTGCAAAATTCATTGGTGACAAACATCTAGTTTTCCCTGTCTGCTAAATGAACGCTTCACTGTTATAATTCTGACTGCTTAGCGGAGAAAATATCGCCAGCACCAATTTTTTCAGAATTGGAAAATCTTAAATTTACCAAAAGTTTTCACTTGCTAACCAGACGTTTGCGCTACCTAGATGAGAATGCGTCATCAGAGGACTTAATCAATGGGATATGTAATTGCAACTGCAAATATGAAGGGTGGTGTCGGTAAAACGACACTCAGTGTCAATATAGCCACTTGTTTAGCAAAAGAACATGGCAAGCGAGTGCTTGTTCTTGATTTAGACACGCAAATTAGTGCAACACTCAGTATGATGTCGCCTGTGGAGTTTGCCAAGCGTAGAAAATACAGAAAGACGTTTAGGTATCTAATCGACCAAATTATCACGCCGGAGGCAAAAGCAAAACACACCATTCAAGAAATTATTCAACCCGGAATTTGTAACCTGCAAGGATTAGATTTAATACCAGGAGATATCGATCTTTATGATGAGTTTGTCGTTTCCGCCATGCTGCACGAGCAAGCAGTGACATTGGGTGAAAAAGACTTTGAAACGATTTGGAATCGCTTTGAAAGAGTTTTACTGGGGAAAATTTTAGAACCTGTTCGCCAAGATTACGATTTTATTATCTTAGACTGTGCTCCAGGTTATAATCTTTTGACTCGTAGCGCTTTAGCAACTAGTAATTTCTACATCCTCCCTGCTAAACCAGAACCTTTATCCGTAGTGGGTATTCAGTTGCTAGAAAGGCGAATTGCCCAATTGAAAGAAAGTCACGAACATGAAGCAAAAATTGATATTCGGATGTTGGGAATAGTATTTACAATGTCTAATGCTAACTTGCTAACGGGCAGATACTACAAACAAGTTATGCAAAGAGTTCATCAAGATTTTGGTGAGGAAAAAATTTGTCAGACACAAATACCAATTGATGTGAATGTTGCCAAGGCTGTTGATAGTTTTATGCCGGTTGTTTTAAACAATCCCCAATCATCAGGATCAAAAGCATTTTCTCAGTTAACCCAAGAGTTAGTACAAAAACTTAAAATGTACACTAGTGTTAGCTAGTACAAATAAAGCCCCATTGAGTACAGTGGGGCAACTAATTAGACACAGATATATACAGATAAATTTACCCCTTCACGCACACAACTTGCTTGAGTGTGGCTACAACTTCGACCAAATCAGACTGATTTTCCATGACTTGATCTATTGGTTTATAAGCACCGGGGATTTCATCTAAAACGCCTGCATCTTTGCGGCATTCCACGCCTTTTGTTTGTTCGATCAAATCATCCAGCGTGTAGACACCTTTTGCCTTATTTCTTGATAGCAAACGTCCAGCACCATGAGAGCAAGAACAGAAGCTGTGGACATCACCTTTACCCTTAACTATGTAAGATTTTGCTCCCATTGAACCAGGGATAATGCCATAATCTTCTGCTTGGGCGCGAACCGCACCTTTGCGAGTGATGTAGACTTCTTCATCAAAATGTACTTCCTTTTCGGCATAATTGTGATGACAATTCACCTCTAATAAAGGTTTTGTCGCTTTTCCACCTGCTAGATGTTTTTCGATAATGCGCTTAAATCGTGCCATCATGACATCGCGGTTGAAACGTGCATAATTCTGCGCCCATTGCAAATCATGCCAATATGCCTGAAATTCCGGCGTACCAGCCACAAAATGTGCTAAATCTGGGTCAGGTAATTTATTACCTGCCATTTTTGCTAATTCTTTAGCTGTGTTTATGTGGCACTGTGCTAGCTTGTTACCGATATTGCGGGAACCAGAATGCAGCATCAGCCAAACTTGGTTCTCTGTATCGAGGCAAACCTCAATAAAGTGATTCAATTTGTTACTAATTGCTTGTTAAGTTTGCTAAGTCTCCACAGTCTAAATTCAACACTGTTTCGGCTTCTACCTAACACTTTCATAGAACGCTCAACCGAATGAGTAGTAATAAATTTATCTTCATTACTAATGAAAGTTGCAATTGACCAAGACATTTCTGCTTGGTTCTATACCTTCCTATTCGGTATAGTTCGGAGCACACCTTCATCCTAATTACTTAGGATGCCCAAGTCCCTCTGCTCTCTACGGGGTGTTTTACCACTTCCCTCGGTGTTAGCAATCTCAGCCTTCACCGATTTGGACGAGTTTTAATTACTGTATTACTACAGTAAGGGGCAATTGTTTACCCCCACCCAGAGAACCCATTTGTCGCATAGCTTTGCCTTGCAAATCTTGCACCCCTGAATGCAAGTCTTGGAAATTTCGCCAGCTTTGCCAGTTGGTTACAGCTTTTTCAATGTCTTTATTTTCATTGAAACCGGTAGGAATTGCTGCTTCTATATCCTGACGAATTTTTTTGAGTTTGCCTTCTAGTTGTTCACCCCGAAATGGTGTTTTTATAGCACACATTCCGCAACCAATATCTACACCTACAGCCGCAGGAATAATCGCTTCTTTAGTTGCAATTACAGAACCAACCAAAGCTCCTTTACCTAAGTGAACATCTGGCATCAGTGCTACATGTTTAAATACAAATGGCAATGATGCAACATTTTTAGCCATCTTGGTTTCTTCTGAACCCAAGGGATGATTTGCCCAAGATAAAACAGGGGATGGTGTGGAAATTTCTAATTTTTCGTAAGGCATAATTTTATTTAATTTTGTTAGTGGTTAGTAGTTAGTTGTTAGCGGTTGTTTGGAAATAAAAATCACTAACAACTAACTATTTTTTTTCAGAGGAATTACTACCTCTAAGAGGTTGTAACTCTTGTAATATATTTGTAGTATTTAAAATAATCAATGTCAACCCTATCCTGATACAAGGCAAATATAACTTGCAGAAAATGTATTACAATTTGTAAATAAAGTAACTGCAGTTTTAATGGTGTGCCGAGTCTGAAAATTATATGGCTGTTCGTCAAGATACTATCTGGGAGCGTTTTCTATCACCTATAGTACGTTTTTTCATTAATGAAGAGGAACTACGGCGTTATGCAAAGAGTATAGATTGGGAGAAACAGGGCGATCGCTTTCGACGCGCCGAGATCGCAATTCCTACCTACTACAGTAGCCAAAACTTCCACGGCATTAAAGGTGGATATCTCAACTCTGATGCGGCGGTGACTTACGATGCTGTCACGCAATACGTTTTACCACCAAATGAAACTTGGGTGCGCTACAGCTTAATTGAGGCGATCAAAGTCGTACCGCGACGCATGATCGACTTGGGCTGCGGTACAGGCTCGACGACCTTAATGCTGAAGCAGGCTTTCCCGGAAGCTGAAGTCATCGGCTTAGATTTGTCGCCCTACATGTTGGTAAGAGCTGCTCATAAGGCCGAAAGTGCTGGCTTAAATATAAATTGGCAACATGGGAATGCGGAAAAAACTAATTTTCCAAGTGATTATTTTGACTTAGTAACAGCTGCTTTGTTGTTTCACGAAACACCGCCAACAGTATCTGAAGCGATTCTACGGGAAGCTTTTCGGTTGTTGCGAATTGGTGGACAAGTGTTGATTCTGGATGGGAATCAAAAGACTCTACGTCAGTTAGAATGGCTTAACGATGTATTTGAAGAGCCTTATATTCGCGAGTATGCAACTGGTAGTGTAGATGCATGGATGGGTGCAGCAGGCTTTGCAGCAGTACAAACCCAGGATGTGTGGTGGCTCAACCAAGTGACAAGCGGTATAAAACCCATCGCAGGAGCAGAAACTGCTCAAACACAGCTACGCCAGTGCGCTCTGACGACAGCTAACATACTCTCTCCAGCTTTTGATACAATGGCATGACTTTAAAGGCAGTTCTGTTTGACTTTAATGGCGTTATCATTAACGATGAGTCTATTCATCTACAATTAATTGATGAAATTCTCATTCAAGAAAACCTCCAACCTCAACGAAGTGATGAACGTCAAGCTTCTCTAGGACGAAGCGATCGCGCCTGTTTACATGATTTGCTCACTCGTCGTGGTCGTGTTGTGACACAAGAGTACTTAACTCAACTGTTGCTCAAGAAAGCAAAACTGTATGCCTTGGAATTAGAAAAGCTGGAAAAATTACCTTTATATCCTGGTTTAGATGACCTGATATTTCAGGCGCGATCGCGCAATTTAAACATAGCACTAGTTAGTGGTGCAATTCGTAAAGAAATAGAACTTGTTCTGGAACGTGCCAAACTAACTGAATACTTTCCTGTAATTGTAGCTGGAGACGATATCACCACCAGTAAACCAGAACCTGATGGTTACCTGTTAGCTGTAGAACGCCTCAACCAAGCATATCCCGGGTTGAACCTGCAACCAAGCGAATGTTTAGCGATTGAAGATACCCCAGCGGGTATCCAAGCAGCAAAACGCGCAGGGATGCAAGTTGTGGGTGTAGCAAATACCTACCCGTTTCATCTGCTTCAACGTCTAGCAAACTGGACTGTAGATTATCTAACTGATTTAGAACTAGAACGCGTACAAGAAGTGTATTCGCAAAAACAGTCCCAAACGACCGCAGATGAATGTTAAAATAGGGAGTTGTTAGTAGTTGGTAGTTCGTTGTTGTTGGGTATTTTTTGATTATTCCCAAACAACAATCAACAATAGACAAACAAGCTATTTGGGGAATTAGCTCAGCTGGTAGAGCGCTGCGATCGCACCGCAGAGGTCAGGGGTTCAAATCCCCTATTCTCCATTGAGTAAGCTGGATAGTTTCTTCTACTTGTTTTTGCTCGGTGTAAGCATCTTGACTTTCTGCAGGTTGAGGTAGAACGCAGTTGTGTGAGTAGTTATACTACCTTTGATAGCGCATTTTCTACCAAGATGTCCGACCACATCTGCGAAACTAGCTTGAAGTTCCGATTTTGAACAAGTTGATGTAGAGGAATACTGTGAATGCAAGCTTTACCCTACTGACTCTATTAGCGGAGGGTGGAGTCTTTTATATAAGATATACCAAGACTGCTACTTTTTTCCTTTCCAACTCCGACACGATCTGTGGTTTTTGTGTTAAAGTTCCAGTCTGTTTGTCTACCTACCAACATGCCAATTTTTCTGCCAACTTCTTTACCTTTTGGACCCAGTACTGTAACCCCAATTACTCCACCGATAACAGTTGTACCAGTTTCACCTAAGAAATTGCAGGCTGTGTTACCTAGCCAACTTCCTTGTTGGTGTTTAGAATTTTTTTGAGCGATCTGATTGACTTGTCGGATCGTATCTTCCCCAAGCTGTGCTCCAATGGTAAAACCAACAACACTGCCTACTTGAGTACCGACAATCGCGCCTGCTGGTCCAATTGCAATCCCGGCTACCACAGCTCCGACTGTTCCCCCCACTGTTTCTCCAACGGTAGCTCCAATTAAGCTACCTCCGAATTCTTGCATCGCGAGCTTGGATGTGGGCGAGGGAATATTTTCTATGACTTCAGATAGCGTCTGAGCGACAGCTTGGCCTGCTTGGGAGGTAGCATTCCCGATCGCTTCACCAAAACCAGCTGTTGTTCCTGCTACCATTCTTCCAGTCAAGAAAGCAGCACTGCCAATCACTTCACCCATATTGTTGGCTGTTGCAGATAGATATGCTAAACCAGGAGGTGTGACGCTATCAAGCGCTTCTCCAACATTAGCAGCAGTTTCCAGAACCGTTTTTCCAGCTTGGTATGCCATGTCATTAATTACTTCTGCCATACCAGCCGTAGTATCAGTTATAACTTTTCCCGCTTGGGATGCGACATCGCTGATTGCTTGTCCGATTCCATTCGCAACCGCGGCAAAAAATCCTAAACGAGGAGGTTGGTGAGTCGAAATTCTCGCTAACTGAATACTAGACTCTGCTTTGACTTCAATATCTGAGGATTGAGCTTTGATTCTTGCTTCACTTGACATGGAGATGACCTCAAAAAATTAGAATGGGAGATTTGGCACTGTTAAGGATGAAAGTAGAATGCTGTGCCAACAACAGCATAGGTAATCAGAAGCAAAGCTCCTTCTAACCAATGAGATTTCCCATCAGTGCTGATGGAGTTGGTAATCAAGACTGCGATCG
>JANZYY010000452.1 GCA_026419705.1 Fischerella sp. | reverse complement strand
GAGCGCAATGCTCACAACTTCCCTCTCGATTTAGCTAGTGCTGAAGTCGCTCCTGCTATCGACGCTTAATCTCCATCTACAGACGCCAGCACTCCCGTCTTTACAAGAATAAAGAACGCCTTCCTAGCTAGGGAAGGTGTTTTTGTTTTTTAGAGTGAGCTTGATGGGATTGAAAAATAATTAGTACAGCTATCAACAAAGAGGGGAGAACGGCGCAGTAGTTCGAGAATGCATTGACCTTAGACTTTCATGTCTGGTACTCCCAATAAAATCATCGCCGGTATTTTTATATCCGAAATAAACAATAAAAGATTTGTATTTAGATGGTGCAAATTTAGATAAACGAAATTTGCGCATAAGTATTAAAGCATAAATAAACTTAACAATGGTAATATATAGTGCCTAATTAGCAATAACTAAACACTCATCCAATTCTTGATGATATAGCAATAATTATAGATTCCCCAACTTTCTGAATCAGAGAGGCTCATTGAACTACAAATTTATAGAGAGGGGGGTAATACTTTTACATGCATATTTGAACTGAAGTAAAGATGATCACTTTCACAAAAATGTCAGCAAAACCATCTGTTGAGGTTCAAAAGCAAGATAATATTAAGCTTAATTATCGGCAGCAAGCTTATTTTTTGCAAGAGGTTATAGAAGGCTTACAAGATGGCTTGTTAATTATTAGCGAAACAGGTGAACTCATTCATGCTAACGCATCTGCTCATCGCTTTTGTTGTCAACTCAATCAAGGTAAATACTGCCAAAATCAAGTACCAACAGTAATATGGCGAATTTGTGAATCGTTAATTGAAAGCCGAGGTTTATTTCCCAACAAACTCTTGATTCTGTCGGAGGAAATTTTACTAGACAAGTCGAAAAATTTTCGGATTCGTGTGAAATGGTTAGATGTAATCAGATTGAAACGCTCTTGCTTAATAGTAACGATTGAAAATGTATATGAGTCTGTTAAAAATACGGCGATCGCAGAAATAAAACAATACAATTTGACGCGACGAGAAGCAGAAATTTGGTGTCTTTATCGAGCCGACTATAGCTATAAAGAAATTGCTACTCATTTTTACATTAGCATCAATACAGTGAAAAAACACATGAAAAATATTCATGCTAAGCGACGAGCTTATCTAGAAAATTTTTAAAAATGAAAAATGCTTTACTTTTCCTGTAAGCTTCGTAAATTTGCGTAAAATAGTAGCAGGCAGAGTCAGCGCCAAGTTACGCAGAGTTTTTTGAGTTTTAAGCGAATAGTGATAATAATGATAATAATACTGCCACGATATTATTGATTTTATGTAGTTAAAATCATAATCGAAAATTGAAAATAAATTTAGTTTGCCTTTCCAAAGTTGGAAAAGCAAGCAATTATATATTATTGAGATAGCTTCTTTGCATCGATTGTGTTCGATGGTAAGAAGGAGGCAGAGGGCAGCAATGTATCAATCACAGGGGGATTCAGACCCCCAGTAATTGTAGACCACTAAATTTTCGATTTGGTGGGGGTCTTGAACCCAAGTGGGCAAGGCAAAAAGGCATAGCTTAAAACTTTTCTTCCCTTGTACCTCCTGCCTTCTGCCTTCTACCTTGCCCGAAGGGCAGATAAAAAATCGTGAATCTAAAAATAAATTGTGGAAAATCTACTGGCTTATTAATAGTTTAGTTATTAATGATTAATAACTCATGTTCACACACTGCCTCTGAGAGCATCGGGGGATAATAATTTTCCCCGAAATTCATCTAGAACTTTTTTGAAGTTTGCTTACTGATTTTCAGGATTTTTTTGCAAACGGATTAAATTATTGTAAATCTTTCGTTTTAGATCCTCATTCTCTTGTAATGCGACAGTAATTTGGTTGAATTCATCAATGCTTAGACCATTAGCTTCGACGATCTGTTGAGAACGATTGCAGTAATCTACTGCCACATCTCTAGCTTGGGATGGTAGAGAATTGTAACTATTAGGCTCATTACAAACAATCTTAGGAACTTCTTGATCGCCAATAATCTTTTTGATTTTGTCAAAAGCTTGTTGACGCTCTGGCTCCATCCGAAGTATCACTTTGGAGTATTTGAGTATTTGTGTATTGTCTAGTTGTAATGTATTTTGGGCATCAGCGTTTGAGCTAAAAATCAAAGCACTTGAAACTAAACTCGTAATAGTAAGAGAGCCGAAAAAGAAGAATTGAGAGAGCATCCTAGTTAAGCTAGGTTGGTCATAAAAATGATGCAATCTATTCATTTGCTGTGTGCAAAACAACTACAGTTAAGCTTTCGTTAATCTCAATGAATTATTTGAGGAGGGAGAAGTTCCTATCAAATACTGAATTTATCCTAAATTCACCTATTTTTGTCAGTTTTCTCGACATAATTGACATAATTCGATAATCTTCGTCTGAAGAACTAACATCTCCACAGCTCCTTGTTTAAGACTAACTTCTAATTCCAACAGAATAGGTAAACAGGCAATAAGTTGCTGCACAGAAAGCGACTTAACTTCTTGTTGTAAAAAGTAAACTCGCTTGGGGTTACTTACTTCAGCAGCTTGAGCGATCGCTTGTGAATTTCGCTCACCACTTTCCATCATGATTTTTACCCACAACCAGGTACGAAATTGACCAATCAGTGTGGCAACTATGCGCAAAGCTGGTTCACAAGCATTGATGAGACAAGCCAAGATTGCTAAAGCTTTGGCTGTATCTCCTGTTCTGATTGCCGCTGCCAATTTTAAGCTAGTCTGACTGGTATTTTTAACTAGTTGAGCAATGGTATCTGTATCTTGTGGTTTGTCGCTGCCATAGGTGTAAAGCTGTATTTTCTCTAACTCATTGTACAGCAGTCGTGTATCGTTGCCTACAGCTTCAGCTAAAAATTCTGCTGCTTTGGCTGTTAATTTTACACCAACAGCTTGAGCAGTATATTGGACAGATTGTACTAGCAGTTCTGTTTTCCAAGGCGGAATTAGAGGAAATTCACGGAATTCAGTAGCAAATTGTTTCAAAAGCTTAGTGGCTTTCAGCCGTTCGTCAGGTTTATTACGGCTAGTGATCAATAAAAATGAATCTTCGGGAATTACTGGTAATGTTCGTGACAGCTCTGATAAAACATTGTCCGGGCAATGCTGGCAGAGGGTGGAATTTACAAACCAAACCAAACGACCGCCAGCACCAAACGGTGGTGTCATAACTTGATTTAATCCAGCGATCGCAGCATCATCACCTCCGTCTGGAGAGAATGTAGTGTAGTTAAAATTAGTCCATAGTGGGTCAAGGACGCGATCGCGCAAAGCCGCAACCGCCTTTTCAATTGCAAAATCATCCTCACCCCAGTAAACATAGATTGGCATGGGAACCTCCTATGGAGAGTAGGGGAGTGGGGAGAGATAAAATTTCTATTCCCTATTCCTTATTGTCCCAACCTCATTCCCTATTTTTAGTAAATTTGCCTAAAATCAATAAGCGTGAGAGCGCGAGGATATGAAAATTGGACGATAATTATCAAACTTACCTAAACCGGGTAGCACGAATGACGCTGCCAGAAGCTTATGGAATCCAAGTCCAGCATATCCAGGAATCTTCTAAGTTTCAGCCTAAACTAGACAGGGAAAGACAAGCTGTCCCTTTTCCTGGTTACACGGTGATTACTCCTCCCTGGGAAGACGAGACAGAAAACTCTGCTTTCTATACTCAGTTGCAAAGTTATCAACAGCAATTGTTGCAGTTACCTGTTGGTTGCGATCTGATTGTACCTGTACCTGCTGCTAGTTTTCATTTAACGCTAGCAGACTTAATTTGGGATAGTGCTTTCTATGACGCCTGCGAGAAAAATCCCAAGTTTGAACAGCAATTACGCTCTTGTTTTGCCGAAATAGTTCACCAATATCAAAGATCGATGATACGTACAGGTCATCCCCTTCGCTGGCAAATGCTAGGACTAATGGTAATGCCAAGAGCAGTGGGTATTTGTCTAGTACCCAGAGATGAAGGCTGTTACGAGGAGATTGTCAACTTTCGGCGAGCTATATATCAAAATCCTAACATCATTGCTTTGGGGATTGAACAACAGTATCATTTCACTGCCCACATTACATTAGGGTATTTTGGGGAAGTGTCACCGCAACTAGATCGCGATCGCCTTGCTACTATATTTTCGCAGTTAAATCAGCAATGGCTGTTAAACTCGCCGGAATTTTTGATACACCGTGCTGAGCTGCGTAAATTTGACGACATGACACGCTATTATCGCGAAGCGGACTGGCCGGTTTTAGAGTGGGGACTAGGTGGTGGTAATATCGATTCTCCTTAACTTTGCAAAACGACCTCCCTAGCCCCCTAAAAAAGGAGACCTCTGTTGTGAAATAATGCTGGGCGATCGTACTTTTGCTTCAGTTAAACTTTTCGATGATTCCACCACCCAAGACTTTTTCTCCTTTGTACCACACAGCAGCTTGTCCAGGAGTAATGCTGAATTGGGGTTCATCAAATACTACGCGCGCGCGGGAGTTTTCCAAGGGAATTACCGTCACTGGTACGGGGGTGGAACGATAGCGGACTTGCACTTCGGCGCGAATCGGGCTAGCGGGTTCGGCGATCGATACCCAATTGACTCGATGCGCGGTGCATTCTG
>JANZYY010000451.1 GCA_026419705.1 Fischerella sp. | reverse complement strand
TTGTCCAATAACCAATGACTAATGACTAATGACTAATGACAATCTTTTAAAACATATCAGCGGGGTCAGCAGCGCGGAGTTTTCGCATCGCAATTGTCCCGGAAACACTGCACATAATAATTGTTAGTGACAGCACGAACACAGCACGGTCAAGTTTCATGCCAATAGGTATTAAAGTCGCAGCGTAGGTGATCTGATACAGTCCCATAGACAGCGCCAATCCTGGTATAAATCCTAACGCTGCTAGCAATATAGCTTCTTGCATCAGCATAGCCATGAGATAGCGATCGCTATATCCCATCGCTTTGAGGGTGGCATACTCTGGTAAGTGATCGGAAACGTCAGCGTAGAGAATCTGGTAAACAATCACAATCCCGACGATAAATCCTACCGCCACTCCCAAACCAAAGATAAACCCAATTCCCTGATTACCCCAGTAATTGATTTCTATCTGAGCAAATTCTTGAGGAGTTAGCACTTTCACATCTTTCGGCAAACTTGCTTGCAGCTGCGATCGCACTTTTTGCACATCTGCACTTGGTTTCAAGTTAATCAACCCAACTGCTATTTGATTTGGCTGGTAGTTAGGAAAAAGTTTGAGGAACGTAGAATCACTGGCTATAATGTTACCATCAGCACCAAAAGACGCACCTAGCTGAAATAAACCTACTGTTTGCACTGTTTGCCGATTCACTTCAGCTTCTACAGTTCCATGCTGTTTTACTAAGTTGGGAATGGGGCCGTATTCTGGTCGAGAAGCACGGTCGAACAACACTCGATCTAGTTGCTTTAGTTGATCTAGGTGTTGGTTCACCTCGGGAAGGTTAAAAGGTGGGTTTGCTGGATCAATTCCCCATACCAAAATCCCACGACTGAAGCGAGTTTCCGGATTGCGCCATTGGGCAATATCAGCATATAGGGAACGCACAGACTTTACCCCATCATAAGCCAAGGTTTGCTGCAACCTTTCTCTAGGAAAGCTTTTAACGTAGAACAGCGTTTGGAATTGGGGATTAATCAAAACTAAATCCGCTTGTAGATTTTGGTGAGGCTTCGTGGCGCTATCAAACAGCGCATATAACAGTCCTAGTTGCACAAACATCAGCAGGTCGGAAAAGGCTATCCCCGCTAGCGCCACCGCCAAGCGCGTTTTTTCTTTTTTTAATTGCAGCCATGCTAGGGGAGTGCGGCGAAATAGTTTACGAAGCATCGTGATAGTCCTTAGAAGTAATCATAGTTTCACCTTGTTTTCCTTCTTTCTTTGCGTACTTTGCGCCCTACCCTGCGGTCAGCCGCTGCGCGTCTATGTGGTTCGTTATTTTACTTCTCAAAATTAATGCAAGAGACCACTAGCTAACTTTTTGTTTTTCTAACTGGCGCTGTCGCATAAGTAAAAACAAGGGAAGCGTAAACGAAACTCCAACCGTAAGAGTGCTGACAACAAAAACCCAGAGAGATCGCATCCCCAGGCGTGTCCCTTCCCAAAACACAAACACCAAAAGAACTAGCGCTGAGACAATTACATCCAGACTAAAAGAGGTAGAAATGTGGTTGGCAAACATCAACTCAGAAAACAAGTTGATGTCAAAACCGTGGTCTAAAAGAAACATAACTAATGGGGAGTAGGGTAGGGCAAAGCCAAGAATGCAAAGTAGCAAGTAGATTCCTGGAAGCATGTTGAAAACCTCTTTTGCTTTTGATTGATTGCACTGATATCAAACATTCGTTATAAATTAGGACAAAAAAACTTTACAATTCAATCGCTGTTTGTACCTGTAAGTTAGTCAAGGCACTGACTCGCCTGCTATCTTCGGGGTTGAGGCGAATTTTGACTTCTACGACGCGGCGATCCAGATTTTCTCCTGGTTGATTGCTGAAGACGTTTTGTCTGTTAACTTGTAACCCTATCTGTGCAACATTTCCCCGCAATTCTCCAGAAAATGCTTGACCAGTAATTACTGCCTGCTGTCCAAGTTGAACTTTGCCGATGTCTGTTTGATAAACTTCTGCTACTACTAACATCTGGTGGGTTTGTCCCAAATCGGCAATCCCAGCATCAGCGATTTTCTCTCCTGTTTGTGTGTGAATCTTGATTATTTGTCCTGCGATCGGTGCGCGGATATAAGCTTGTTCTAGGTTGGTTTGTGCTTGTCTTAATGCTGCGATCGCATTGTCTACCTCTGCTTGTGCAGCCTGCACGTCCACAGGACGAACTTCGGAAATTTGGTTGAGGGTTGCGATCGCTGATTTTAATTCTGCTTGTCGAGATGTCTGGATGCGTTTAAGATTTGCTTGTGCTTCAGCAAGTTCTTGCTGTCGGGATGCTTGGATGCGTTTGAGGTTGGCTTGTGCTTCGTTGAATTGTTGCTGTGCTGTTTGCAAAGCTAAGCGTTTACTATCTAGTAAAGATGTGGAAATTGCTCCTTCTTGATACAGTGTTTGATAGCGTTGGAATTCTAAGTTGGCATTTGTCAGTTCTGCTGTGAGACGCGCCATGTTTGCTGTTTGGGCTTGGATTTCTGTTTGTTGTTGGGCTATCAAACGGGCGATCGCTGCTTTTTGAGCCTCAATTTCTGTTGCTTGTTCTGCTTGAACTCGGCTGATATTTGCTTGCTGTGCCTGAATTTCTCCGGTTTTTGCCCCTGCTTTGACTTGTGCTAATTTGGCTTGGCTGATCTTCAGTTGTGCTTTCGCCTGTGCTAAGGCATCTTGCAAGCGTTTTTGAGAATCTAAAATTGCTAATACTTGTCCTGTTTGCACGCGATCGCCTTCTTTGACAAGCCATTTAGCTAGGCGATCGCCATCCAGCGCCAAAGGTGCAGACAAGTGAATTACTTCCCCTGCTGGTTCCAAGCGTCCGAGAGCAGTAACTTTTTTGACAGGGGTAGGAGTATCTGCGGGTGGAGGCTCAGGCTTTGTGATGAAGCTGTATTGAGAAATGCCGTAAAAGGCGATCGCGCCAGTAATTGCAGTAGCAGTTATTACCAAGCTTATCAGTTTTCGAGTTGAAGGTTTTGAGAGAAATTGTTGAGTCATGTTTTCTTTTTTTAACACAGAGGAACGCAGAGTCTTAGAGTATATTTTCGGTTTTGAGATGAGCAGTTAACATGTTTGCTAACAGTTCACCCTGCTCGGTATAAGAAACTATATTCCCTTCAAAAATTCGTGCTGAAATCAAGCCATTCAAAAAACAATAAATAAATTCTATGAGTGCTTTATCTTCTATTTCTAAATACTCTGAAAGTGCTTTTTTTGTATCATCCCAAGCTTTTTTCAGAGTCTGATTATTACCCAGTTCTGAGCGTTCTTGCTGTTGATAAAAATCAAACATGATCAGAGTTTGTTTTAAAAAATAGTCCTCATTTTTAGCAATAAAATTCATCAAAGCTTGAATGCGTTGTGGTAAGCTTTTAATATCTCCAGCTTCAGCCAGGAAATTTAGAATATCTTGCCGTGTTTGTTCTTCGACTAACTGCAAAAATAAAGCTTCTTTACTGGGGAAGTAATGATACAACGTTCCCGTAGAAACCCCTAGCCCTTTGGCTATCTCTCGCATGGTGATAGAGGCATAGCCTTTCTCGGCAAATAGGTCAAAGGATTTCATCAACAATTCTTTGCGGTATTGTTCACGATCAACAATCTTGGGCATTACGAGAAAATAATTTATATCGAACGTTAGTTATATAATAAGCAGTCAAGAAAAATTTGAAAAGGTTGTTGACTGATTTTGTTTACCCAATCTCTACAGAGTATCTGGATCTATGCCGAGCGATCGCAGTTTCTCAGCTAATTTTTGAGCGCGTTGTTCAGCGACTTCAGCGCGTTCATCTCCAGTCGCTAGCAGTGTACCATCTTGGTAGCACCAGCGTAACCACAAATCTTGTCTACCTTCAAATTCACCTTGCCAAAGGGTTAAACCCAAACCGACTTGTTCTAACCAAGTTTCTGTAGTTTCAAAATAGCGCCTACCGCGAATTTCATAAACACGCAACGCCTGTTCTGATAATTGCTGGGTGGGGTCGTATACTACGTAGTAACTTACCCGCATATGTTCGTAAGTTCTCAGTTTGTTGCCTAGTTCATCACCTTCTTTGTTAGAAACTATTTCAATCACCACCTCTGGTGGCTTGCCAAACTTCCAAAGCATATAACAACGGTTTTGTTTCTCCCACCAGTTATCAGCCACTTGGACATCTAAGCTGAGAAAAACATCAGGTACAATTGGAGGCTGTCCGTCAGTATGATATATGCCAACGTTAGCCTCGGCTAAAAAAGTTTGGTTTTGTAGTGAACTGTAAAGAGAAGCAACTAACAGGCGTTGCTGTTTAGCACAAGCAAAATTATCCACAGGTGTATCATCTTCAGTAACTAGCTGGCTAGCATCTGGCACATAATAATCATCATTATTGATTAAAAGTTGCTCAACCATGAGTTTACCCACCACTTGAGAGCGATATTTCTAGGTTAGTTGATTCAATAAAACACCTGTAACAATATTAATTAGACCAACTCACACAAGCGATCGCATCCTTCCACAAAACCTATGCTCACCCAAGACAAACAACAACGCAACTGGCAACCCATCATCAAAGAATTCGAGGCTGTAGTTGGTAAAAATGGGGTAGTGCAACGCCGCGAAGAACTCATTACCTATGAG
>JANZYY010000450.1 GCA_026419705.1 Fischerella sp. | reverse complement strand
GCCCAACACAGTACTGTCCTTGCTTTTAACTGAGTATTTTAATCCATCTTCGCTATTGCGATCTTAACTATGCGATCGCGCATTAAAAAGCCTTACAACTAATCAACCCCTAACGACACAAACCGAAAATCTTTACCGCTAAATAATCCCCGATCGCTCAACTTCAAATCAGGAATTACCAACAACGCCATGAACGAAAGCGTCATAAATGGTGTTGAAAGCGTCGAACCCAGTTGCTTAGCATAGGTATCCAAGCGAGAGTACTGTTGTGCTACCGTGTAACCGTCATCTGTACTCATCAATCCAGCTACAGGTAAGGGTAGCACCTCAACCAAGTTACCCTCAGCGACAGCGATACCACCTTTAGTACGAACGATCGCATTCACAGCAGCACAAAGTTCCTCGTCTGTTGTCCCAACGGCAACAATGTTGTGCGAATCATGGGCTATACTCGAAGCTAGTGCGCCGCGCTTGAGTCCAAAATTCTTAATCAGTGCGATTGCAGGCGGAGTATCAGCATAACGGTTCACCACGGTAATTTTGAGAATATCATTTCCCACATCGGCAATAATTTCCCCCTCCTGAATTTGCACTGATGCATGACTTTCTTTCGTCAGCAACTGCCCATCAAAAGCTTCAATTACTCGTACCTTGGAACCGCAAGCAGGTAAGCAGAAATCCGCAACTTTCTTTTCCTTAGCAACAAAATTATTAATTGGTTCTACAGGTATAGATGGCAATAGAGTTTTTCCTTCCTTGGCAACCAATATGCCTTTACAATAAGTCTGCTGTACCGTAAAGTCACGCAAATTATTTACAACAATAAAATCAGCAGGATCGCCCACACGCAGCAGTCCCACATTCAACCTGTAGTGCAGAACCGGATTCACACAGGCAACTTGCAACACTTTCATCACGTCGTAACCCAGTGCCACAGAACGCCGCACCAGATCGTCAATATGTCCTTGCACCAAATCATCGGGATGCTTGTCGTCACTGCAAAACATGCATTGGTCGGGATGGGAATCAATCAGGGGATGGAGGGCATTGTAATTTTTTGCTGCTGAACCTTCACGAATGAGAATCTTCATTCCCACTGCTAGTTTATCTAGCGCCTCTGCAAGCATGACACATTCATGATCGGTGGAAATGCCAACAGCAGCATAGCGGCGCGCTGCCTCACCAGATAGTCCCGGTGCGTGTCCATCAACGGGACATCCAAATTTGTGGGCGATTTGGATTTTTTCCATCACCTCTGCATCTTTTGCCAGCACGCCCGGAACATTCATCATTTCGCTGAGGAAAGATATACCATCCAGCTCGAAGAGTTGGCGAATTTCTCTAGCAGAAAGTTCTGCGCCTGCAGTTTCAAATGGTGTTGCCGGAACACAGGCAGGAGCACCAAAAGCAATTTCAAATGGTGTTTGGGCGGCATTGGCAAGCATAAAACGGACACCAGGCAACCCCAAAACATTAGCTATTTCGTGGGGATCGGAAACCGTCGCCACCGTGCCATGCACTGTTGCTAGACGAGCAAACTCAGATGGCACGAGCATAGAACTTTCAATGTGGACGTGGGCATCTACAAAGCCAGGAAGTACGTATTGGTCGTAGTGCTTCCCATCTTGATCCCGGATAGAGTAAATACGTCCGTTTTCAATCAACACCGTTCCCGGGAAAATGCTCTTGTGGAGAACATCTACAATATTTCCTGAAACGCTCAAAGTTGACATAGCCCATCTCCCCCGATTCAAGCAACTGGGCTGCTTAACTCGATCTTATTCTGTTAATATGTAATAAATTGCCGGAAGTTGCCGATATTTACAATCAAAGTCAATACCGTAACCAACAACAAAGTGGTCAGGGACAGTAAATCCCAAATAATCAATGGTAACAGGCACTTTGCGACGGGCGGGTTTATCTAGCAAAGCACACAGCTTCAGAGAAGCAGGCTGATAACTATTTAGGAAATCTAAGGCTGTTGCTGTGGTAATGCCTGTATCGACAATATCTTCCACCAGGATAATATCGTGACCCTTAACTACTTCCTCTGATAAACCCATGATGATCGAGGCTTTTCCGGGACTGACTGTAGAGGAACCATAACTAGAGAGGCGGATAAACTCTATATTGCTAATAGGTGTCTGCATACTTCTTGCCAAATCAGCAAGAAAGATGAAGGAACCTTTGAGTATTCCCACTAGCACAGGGGAGCGATGTCGATAATCTCTATCCAACTCTTGTGACAATCGGCTAACAGTGGCAGAGATTTCCGCTTGAGAAATGAGAGGAACTAGTTTTGCTTCCATCGCTTCCCCGGTGAAATAGAATCTGTTACCAAAAACTGTACACAAGCTTGTTGCCCTTTGCTCCTGTAAATTTTCAATCGCACGATACGGGGTTATGAGTCTGTAGGAATATTTTGTCTGGTCTTTGTGTCTTGGTGTTGCAAAGATCTTTTTTCACCACCAAGACACTAAGTCTGTGGTCTAACGGTGAGTCAAACCAAAAATCTGCACTAATTATTCCCAGTGTTCCTGATAATCTTCACAAGATTCAGGATCGAGTTCCCAGCGCTCGCAATCACGCTGGTAGAAATCTCGTAGAGTATCCACGGGACGACCCTCAACTGAGGTAATTCCCATTGAATGAAGCAGATCCTCAGTCACGTTTTGGTCAGGAGTAGGATTTTCTCCCCCAACGGCTTCTTCGCCTACTACTTCTGCTTGATACCAGTCATCATCCGGATCGCCACCCGTCACGTCGCCACCAGCAGCTAGTGGATTTTTCCACCGCTTTAGGATTCTTTCCATACCAGTATCACTCTCAACCAATTCTTCAAAAATCGGATCGGTATCGTCTGTGCCAACAATATCTGCCAGTAAAAGTTCTTCGGATTTGGCTTCCCATTGAGTCAATGAATGATTGACTGCATCAGAAGGTTTTTTTCCAACCATAGATATTCACTCCTTGCAGTCTTTCGCAATAGTTGCTATCTCATCATTTCTATTTACTTAAATTGTAATCCTCCTATAGAAGTATTTGAAGGAGATCGTTTTAAACAAAACCTACAATGGGATGCCAAAGCAGCTCGTTTCTACACTGACAATCATCTCCAAGAACTTGCCCAACTCCATCAACCTCCGCCAAAGCAAACGCAAACTTAGTCGCTCCAGCACCAGTATCTACGACTCGATGAACGCCTAGCAGCAATGGCAGAGTTGTTGGTGAAACTGGAGAAAATTCTGGCTGCTCGACTGTAAGCACCCGATCCGCTTTGGTGTATGAATGTTTTAGATGGAGAATAAACCACCAAGACGCCAAGAACACCGAAAAAAAGAAAATAAGCTAAAGCACTTTTAGATTGCACGGTTATATTTTCTCAATCTCTTGGGGGGTAGGTATCTTGCCTACCAAAGTGATGCGAATTAGATGTGGGACAGCTTAAAATCATTTCGCTGTCTCTGCAACGCCTGCTTTTGCGATCGCACTAAGTGTAACAAGCTCTATTGTCTCCGCCTGCGTTGCAATAATTCGACATGCGATCGCAAACACTGTCTCACAAGTAATTGTGGATGGATTTCAGCAAGCCGCGAAAATCGACATATTGTGGTATTATTGACCAACTTAGGTGCCTACCAGTTTCGCCACCTGCCCTTAGTAGCAAACTCACCTTCACCTTCTACTTTTTGGTTTTGCAATAAGCTTTCATATTCCTTGCTGCTTGCCCAACGGTCTATTTCTCGTGCCCGCAGAACTGGTACTGGATGGGTTAATTGGGCGGTTCGGGCAGCTTTGACCATTTCGCCGAGTTCAGTTTTGCTGATATCATCGTAGGCGCGAGCCTGGGCAATAAAGGCATCGAGATTCAGTTGCGGTGCTAAGGTAGGTGAACCGCCACTGAGTTTCATCAACACAGACATGACAACCTTCGGGTCTTGGGTTGCCAACAACGCCGCGCGATCGCAGGTGAATTCCGCACAGCGCACCCATTCTAAAAGCTGCGTTTGAATTGCTTGGGCAAGAAAAGCACCGATGTTGGGCAAAGTTGCCGCTGCTAATACTAATATATTTACCGGCGTTAGGTAAACACTGTGGTCACACTTGAGGTGTCCGAGTTCATGGGCAATGACTGCTTGAGTTTCCTCGGGTGTGAGCATATCAATTAGGGAAGTATGCACTACAATAAAGGGCTGCTTCCCCCGCATGGCAAAAGTATAGGCGTTTGGAGCCGGATGCTGTCTCACATACAATTGGGGTGGCTCCATATCCAGGACATGACAAGCTTCTAGTAATAGCTTGTGCAAATGGGGCAGTTGCTTTTCACCCACCAAAATGCTAGATGCAATGTTTTCCACATAAAATACTTGCTCTGCCACTGGCCCTAATAGATTCCGCACCATCATATCTATACCCGGAATCTGCTTGAGCGCTTTAGTCGCCTCTAGGTCTAGCGGGTGACGAAATGAGTCTGCTTTCAGACCAATCAGCTGAGTCTTGGAGGAAAACATGGTAAAGTAAGGCAATTTAAAAATAACAGTGTTTCTAATAGGACTAATTATGAAACTAGCCTACAAAGCTAGTATAGCTAGTGTTAGTGGTTGGTGGTTGGTGGTTGGTGGTTGTTTGCTGGTTATTTCCAATGCCCAATACCCACTCACCTCCAGAC
>JANZYY010000449.1 GCA_026419705.1 Fischerella sp. | reverse complement strand
ATTTTGGATTGAGGATTGTTAGTGGTTGTTGGATAGTGGTTGGTGGTAAAAATCCACTACTAACTACCGTACGGATGGGTTTAGCCATGATATTTGTGAGTTGAGATGACAAAATTTCTATCAAAACCCGCCCCTACTAACCAATTTACAGACGTGCCATGACACATCTGGTACAACCAAATACTAACTTCCCTAGTATATGTATTCTAAAGAGGTAGGGTGTGTTAAATTTCCAGCGTACCTACAAAAAGCCGCCCGGAGGGCGTCTACACTCCATCATCCCTGTTTGTCCGGTTAACTATCAGTTAGCTAATTTCCCTCAGATCTCAAGTTCCACAATGACTGGTACATGATCGCTAGGCTGAGGTAATTTTCTCGGAGCTATATCAATAGTGCAGCTTGTCGCCCGCTCATATAAGCTTGGTGTGAGATAGTGATGGTCAATCCGCCAACCCAAATTACGGGCAAATGATGCAGCGCGATAGTCCCACCAAGTGTAGTGTCCGCCTTCGGATGTGAATTTTCGAAAAGCATCGGCAAATCCCAGTGCGAGAATATCTCGTAGAGCTTGGCGCTCTGGCTCAGATGCCATAATATGATTTTCAGTATCGATCTTTTCGTTGATATCTTTGCTTTCTAAGGCAATGTTAAAGTCGCCGCATACGCAAATGTCGGGTGTGGAGACTTGTAGAGTTTGCAAATATTCCCGCAACACAGCCAACCAACGCAGCTTGTATTCGTATTTTTCACTACCTACTGCTGCACCGTTGGGTACGTAAAGATTGACGATGCGGATACGATCGATTACACCAGTTATGACCCGCTTTTGCTCATCCCATGCTGGCGGTAATTTCGTCAAAATAGATGTAAAACCTGTGGTTACAGCTTGTAGGGGTCGCAAGCTGAGAATCGCAACGCCATTGTAAGATTTTTGACCTGAATGATAGAGATGATATCCTAATTGCTCAAAAGGCGATCGCGGAAAATCTTCATCCACGACTTTAGTTTCTTGCATACACAGCACATCAACTGGATTTTGAGTCAACCAATCAACAACGTGTTGCAAGCGAGTGCGAATCGAGTTGACATTCCAAGTAGCAATCTTCATTAGTCAATAGTTATTCGTCATTAGTCAAGAGTTAGTAGTTATTCCCCCACTTCCTCACTCCCTCACTTTTCCCACATTGATCCCATTCCAGAATTTAGTATTTTTGGCTACAAAATATTTGATTATCTATGATCCCCAAGATAGATGCAAGCACAACACTATAGACCTAAAATTAATGGTGAGCAAGTGGCGATCGCAAGGTTCGGTTAACCAGAATTGCACTCTCTAGAGTCAGTTAGGTTAATCTAGAATTCAGAGGACTAAGTACAAATGCTCTATCACATTTGTATGTAGATCCGCTTTTTGAGGACAGTATCACCTGCTGAACCAAAACAACTTATGAAAATCGCTCAAGTAGCCCCCTTATGGGAACGAGTTCCGCCTCCAACATACGGAGGAATTGAACTAGTAGTGAGTCGCTTGACCGATGAACTAGTTCGTCGTGGTCACGAGGTTACTCTATTTGCCTCTGGAGACTCTCAAACTTTGGCTAAGTTAGAAGCAGTTTATCCACGTGCACTGCGCTTAGAATCTCAGGTCAAAGAGTACGCGGTGTATGAAATGTTGGAACTCAGTCAAGTTTACCAACAGGCTGCGGAATTCGACTTGATCCATTCCCATGTAGGTATTTCGGCTTTACCTCTAGCGAGCTTGGTGTCAACACCCACGGTACATACTCTGCACGGCAGGTTTACTGCGGATACCCGTCACGTCTACAGCCACCACCAGCAGCAACCATACGTCAGCATAAGTAACGCGCAGAGACTGATAAACCTGAATTACATTGATACAGTTTACAACGGGATTGAATCAAAAGATTATCCTTTTGTTGCTCAACCCCAAGACCCGCCGTATTTGGCATTTCTAGGACGTTTTTCACCAGAAAAAGGTCCGCAACACGCGATCGCTATTGCCAAGCAAGCAGGGTGGCGCTTGAAAATGGCTGGAAAAGTGGATGTAGTGGATTCTGAGTTTTTTGAAAAAGAAATTGCCCCCCAAATTGATGGTCGGCAAATTCAATACCTTGGAGAAGTAAATCACGCAGAAAAAGCAGAACTTTTGGGCAATGCGGCAATTACACTCTTCCCAATTACTTGGCAAGAACCTTTTGGCTTGGTGATGATTGAATCAATGGCAACTGGTACACCGGTAATTGCCACTAATCTAGGTTCTGTACCGGAGGTGATTGCCCAAGGGATAACGGGTTTTGTATGTCAAAATTATGATGAAATGGCAGCGATGATTCCGAAAGCTTTGGAGTTAAACCGCCATACGTGCCGAGAATATGTAGAAAACAAGTTTAGTGTTACCCAAATGGTCAATGGGTACGAAGCGGTTTATGAACAACTCATCAAAAACCGCATTAATTTTAATGGGCGCATTCATTCTGCGAAAATCCTTTTTTAAACCACAGTTTTTTGAGTGCATCTACAAAATTAACAACTTTTTACAAACAACAACTTTTTACAAGGAGGAAATTAATATGAACATGGGAAGCAACACTTGTCCCTGTTGCGGTGGTTCCCTCCTGCGCCATGTCCGTCAAAGTGAAGTCTATTGGTTTTGTAAAAGCTGCCGACAAGAGGTACCCCTGCTAACTGTGAATCGTCTTTCGAGTGTGGTTGAAGGGAGAAATACACCAGTAATTTCACAATCAACGATAAATTCCTAGGATTCCAAAATTCAAGACTGATGTAGTTGCAACCAAGTTCCCAAAAAGTCTATTAATTAGGATAATAGCTCAGAAACTACACTCTGGGGTCTGTAGGTTAGAAATCATCAGCTGAGTTCAATAGAATTCGCTCTATTCAATAGACTTTTTGCGAAAATTGATGGTGACACAACTATAGCCATAGATGCACGCAAAGAATTTATCTGCGTGCATCTGTGTTTATCTGTGGTTTCTGGGGTTCAGTTAAGGATTTTTAGTACAAAAAATTAGTCTGTGGAGACGTGTACGCCACAGGTGCTCCCCAGGGTAATTTTCACGTCTCTACAAAGGGTTGTGGATCGATATGAACCGTACTTGTTTATATTTGCGTCGTTTTTTGACCACCGAGGCACATAAATATAGTTTGGCGAGCGTGCGATATTGTGTCAATTGATTATAGGTAATTATCAATCAAATATTTGTATTCTCTATTCTCATTTTCCAAAATAATTGAGTATTTATACTATTACTTGGTACTCAAATATAGATATTATCAAGACATCATAATACGAATCTTCATCGTGCCTAAAAATAAAAACTATAATTAAATTTAATTCCCAATCAAAATACTTTCTCTAGACATTTTTAGGAGAGTAACTCATGACTCAAGATTATTCCACAAAGTGGTGGGCTGCTTTTTCGTCCCTTGCTTTCATGGAAGGAATTTTACTAGTGATGTTATTTTCTGGACGTGGTTCTGTATTAATCATAGCAGCATTAATTTTCATTGCTATTTTAATGGTTTTTCTTCCACGGGCAGAGGATGTTATTGCGCTGACGTTTGATCGGGATAAAATAGACAATAAAATTAATTATCTCAACAAAAAATTAACTACTACAAAGAATAGAGTTGATAAGTTATTTATTTTATTAATACCAGAATCTATGTATAAAACCTTGCAAAAAATTAACTCCGGCAATTATGGTGATTACGATCTAACAGCTAAATTAGAAAGAGAACTCTACTTCTTAAGAGATATAGGTTATATTGAGGATATAGAAGAAATTCGTGATATTCCTTACAAGGGAAGTAACCTATCTGATTACGTAAAAATTACAGGAGCAGGTAAGCAGTTTATTGAACTGCGAAAAAGTATTGAAGAAGAAAATAACAAGGGGAAAATTTAGTTAAACATTAATCATCTGGAATTACTTTTAAAAATATATCTAGAATTTGTCTTCGAAAATTTTTCAAGAGCGATCGCTTCTATTCGATACCTGAAGTAAATTATGGTATGACCAACGTTCTATCATGCACTCCCAACACAGAGTAGTTACCTTGGGTAGCCGTTGCGCGTCTACGTTAATATACATATCTCTACGGTGGTATTTGAAAAAAGAATGCGACAATACAGACAACATTGTTATCAAGGACGTGTTGCAAACATTTATTAAATCGGTATATTTAATCTTCCTATTTTTAAGTACGGCTATGATTTTTAAATGTTAAGTAATACAAATTTGTCTAAAATCTTGCTTAGTCTACTGTTTCAACTGGAATCACTTATAAACAAAAATTACAAATAAAAAATATTACAATACAAATTTATTACTCTTGCAGTAAAAAAGGCTCCATAACTCGACCAAGGTTTAGCAGGCGTATATTCCATAACATGGTTAAAAAAAGTAACTGAAAATAGTTAAAATTACTTCTATCAAAATAAGCAGGGGCATGGTAAGTTTTAAATCCATTGTTCTCCATTCCGCTCCAGTCAATGCATTTGCACAATCTCCATCCCCAACATCTTGAAGAGTTAGTCAAGAATAGTTGCATAGATTTAGACTTGGCAAAGTTAAATTTCAAGTCTGTTCAAGGCAAAACTACTTATGATTACCTGTTAATTTCTGAACATTTACCT
>JANZYY010000448.1 GCA_026419705.1 Fischerella sp. | reverse complement strand
TTTCTGACTACTAGATAGGGGATGAGAAGAATCGTCTCCCAATCCCCAATCCCCAGTACCCAGCGCATCTGTAGCCGATTTCTAAAACCCTATTTTTGCCTGCCGTTTTAATTTACATCAGGTATGACTTATAGTTTCCATCAGAAATCTGTAACAACAGCAAGCTTTTTAGAAGGTTTCTGGTGTTTCAGTGTCAGGCTGAGATTGTTGAGTGTGATTTTAGGTTTGCTTGGTTGCATAATCACCGCTTCATAAGGTACAACCCCAGCAATTTCACTATTGATACAGCGAGCTGCCAACCATGAAAGATCTAGACTTCTGGGTGGGATATAAGGACCGCGATCGTTTACCCTTACTATCACTGCTTTGCCAGTTTGCAAATTTTTCACTTGCAAGAAGGTGTTAAAAGGCAAGGATTTATGGGCAACTGTTAATTCATTTTGATTGAATATTTCACCGTTCGCTGTTAAACGACCGTGAAAATAGGGACCATACCAAGAAGCTAAGCCATAAAATTTTTTCTTGGAGGATTTTAAACCGTACATTTCCACCTGTCCTTTTACAAGTGATAGTAGAGGTGCTTTGAAAGCGGCGCGAAGATTATTAGTCCATTCAATTGCTAACAATTCACCGCTACGGTTAGCTTTTTGCGTAACTTCTTTGTTAATTCCAAATAAATAGCGATTTCCTGCCATTAATGCTGGTACACCATCAACTAATGCTGGTTGTAATTTCAAGGCATTGAAGTTGGGTGACTTCAACAATCGTATCAAGCGTTGTTGCATCAAAGTTGCTTGTAGCTTGTTGGGTAAGTTAGCAATCAAACGTTTATTTACCCAGACTTCGTAGTTATTGATGTTGCGGTGAACAATAACCACTGGTAGGGTCTTAGCAGAATTAAAGCCTGGCTCCAAAGGATAGGGAAAGCGAAAGAAATTTTGCAGCGATTGCGCGAGGCGCAAAGCCTTGAAGGGCGATCGCAAGATTTTATTTGGCAGGAAATCAGAATGTGCAGAAGTGGCTCCTATCAAAGTAGCAACTGACAAATTACCTGCTGTTTTGACAATAGGCTGTCTAACTTTTACCTGCTCAAGGGAGGAGCAAAATTGATTTTTGCTGTTTCTAATTCTTCTTGAAAAAAAATTTGGTGATTGATTGAGGGTTCTCCGTGGTTCCTTATCTCCCAAATCTATCTTTAAAAAATGTATCGGTAGTAGTGTCGTACTCCAAAAATTTACTGGTTGCTTTGGCTGTACAAAGAATGAACGAGGCTGATTAACCTGTTTACCTGAATTGGATGAAAATTTTGTCTGCTCAATTTGTGATGTCATGCTTGATGGCAAGCTTTGATTTAGCGACAAAAATGAACCAATCCAGGATGTAACCCAAAGTAGTCCAAACAAGATCATGGTAATTGTCAATGTTCAGATCAACGCACCTTATGGAAGATGCAAATTTATTCACGGCCTCAAATATTTCTCAAAAACTATGTATGAATATTTTCTTTTCTTCTGAAAAGAATATACCCTTAGCTAGATGCACAGCAATGAGCGATCCCCAGCAGCGTTTATCTTATCCTGTAGATGCCAAATAAGCAAATAATACTTAGATAAAACTTTCAGATGTTGTAGGCAATTGCTAGTGGGTTTTTAATTTAAATTTTTTATAATAGACGTCAATCAAGCATAATAAATATGCAAAAATCTGCTAGCAAACAAAAATTTTCATGCTTAACAATTTCAAATGCCTAGTCTGGATTTTTACATTGTAGATGTATTTGCAGTAGCAAAATATACTGGAAATCAGCTAGCTGTATTTACCAATGCCGCAAACCTACCGACAGAGCAAATGCAACGAATTGCCAAGGAAATCAACTATTCTGAGACAACATTTGTAACTTCAACCCAGATGGGGCCTGATGGATACGATGTTAGAATATTTACACCAGAACAAGAACTACCGTTTGCCGGACACCCGACTTTAGGCACAGCCTACATACTCCAAAAGGAGATTATTAAAAATAGGGTTAAAAAAATTTTATTAAATCTAAAAGTCGGGCAAATACCCGTGACAGTTGATGATGTCAACAGTTCTGAAGAGTGCCTGTGGATGCAGCAAAAATCGCCAACATTTCATCAGATATTGGATGCAGATAAAATTGCTGATGTTCTGCGAATTCACTGTGAAGAGATAGATTCTCGCTTTCCAATTCAAGAAGTTTCTACCGGAGTACCCTTTATTATCGTTCCTCTCAAAATTCTGGAGTCAGTCAAACGAATTAAAGTCAATAAAGACAAATATTTTGAACTAGTTGACACCACAGATGCTAAATCTATCCTTGTCTTTTGCCCAGAAACCTACAAACAAGAAAATCATCTCAACGTGCGGGTTTTTTGTGATTATTTAGGCATTCCAGAAGATCCTGCAACTGGTAGTGCTAATGGATGTTTGGCTGGTTATTTAGTTGAATATTCTTATTTCGGCAAACAAGAAATTAATGTACGAGTGGAACAGGGATATGAAATCAACCGACCCTCTTTACTTTTTCTACGGGCAGAAAAAAAAGATGCAGCCATAGAGGTGAACGTAGGAGGAAAAGTGATTATGGTTGCTAAGGGGGAATTCGTATGAGGAGGGGAGTGGGAGAACCTTAGGTGGGGTTCTGGGGGAGAATAACTACTAACCACCAACAACCAACCACTAACTACTAACTACCATCGTCTGCAAATGTAACGGTTTGCAAAGTATAATGAGTACGGCAAAACCATTAAGAAATATTGAAGAGCAGTAAAGTTAAATGCGAGTAGCGATCGCCGGAGCAGGACTAGCAGGACTTTCCTGCGCGAAATATCTTACGGATTTAGGTTACACACCCATCGTCTTGGAAAGCCGTGATGTACTGGGAGGGTTAGTCGCAGCTTGGCAAGATGCAGACGGTGACTGGTACGAAACTGGTTTACACGTCTTTTTTGGGGCTTACCCCAATATGTTGCAGTTACTGAAAGAATTGGGCATAGAAGATCGCTTGCAGTGGAAAAAACACACTATGGTCTTCAACCAGCCCGAAAAACCAGGAACCTACAGCAGGTTTGATTTCCCCAATTTACCAGCACCGTTAAATGGCATCGTGGCAATTTTGCGAAACAACGATATGCTTACCTGGGGTGAAAAAATAGAGCTAGCAAAGGGACTAGTTCCTGCCATGCTGCGGGGACAAAAGTATGTGGATTCAACTGACCAATATACTTTTTCCCAATGGTTGAAACAGCAAGGAGTGAGCGAAAATGTCCAACAGGATATTTTTATTGCTGCCTCGAAATCGCTAAACTTTATCAATCCCGATGAAATCTCAGCCGTAGTCTTGCTGACTGCTTTGAGTCGTTTTCTTCAGCAAAAAGATGGCTCAAAAATGGCTTTTCTGGATGGTTCGCCAACAGAGCGTTTGTGTCAGCCTTTGGTAGATTACATTACAGCACGTGGTGGAGAAGTACGGTTAAATTCCCCTTTGAAAGAAATTTTGCTCAATGAAGATGGTACGGTGAAGGGATTCTTGATGCGGGGATTAAATGGGACAGCCGATTACGTAGAAACTGCTGACGTTTACGTCTCAGCAATGCCAGTAGATGTAATGAAGGTAATGCTACCAGCTGCTTGGCAGGAAAATGAGTTCTTCCAAAAGCTAGAAGGGTTGGAGGGCGTGCCTGTGATAAACTTGCAGTTGTGGTTCGACCGCAAGCTTACAGATATAGACCAGTTGCTATTTTCGCGATCGCCTCTACTCAGCGTTTATGCTGATATGAGCAACACCTGCCGTGGGTACGCCAATACCGAGCGCTCAATGCTGGAATTGGTTTTGGCTCCGGCAAAAGATTGGATTGCCAAATCCGATGAGGAGATTTTGCAGGCAACCCTTGCCGAGTTGCAAAAACTCTTCCCCGCACATTTTGGCACAGACAATCCAGCGAAATTGCTGAAATATCACGTAGTCAAGACACCGCGTTCCGTTTACAAAGCAACGCCTGGTCGCCAACAGTACCGTCCTTCTCAGCAAACACCGATTAGCAACTTCTATCTAAGTGGGAGCTACACTATGCAACCCTACCTCGGTAGTATGGAAGGTGCTGTGCTTTCTGGTAAGCTGACAGCGCAGGCTATTGCTGAAGGACACTCGGTGGCAAATTCATCAAACCTGCAAATGCAAACCCCCCAGCCTGCAACGAATGCTGCAACTGTCTGATTACCCCCCGCGCATGAAACCGCCGGTCTCTGTGGATGAGTCCTATCAACTTTGCCGTCAAATCACAGCAAAGTATGCCAAAACTTTTTACCTCGGCACTTTGCTGATGAGTAAGGCAAAACGCCCAGCTATTTGGGCAATTTATGCTTGGTGTCGCCGTACCGATGAATTGGTGGATGGACCGGCGGCTGCTATGACCACGCCAGAAACTCTAGACAAATGGGAGCAGCAGCTGGAATCCATTTTTGCGGAACAGCCGGTAGATAATTATGATGTAGCTCTAGTGGATACTCTCCAACGCTTTCCAATGGACATTCAACCCTTTCGGGATATGATTGCCGGACAGCGTATGGATTTACACCGCAGCCGCTACAAAAACTTTGAGGAACTATACTTATACTGTTATCGCGTCGCCGGTACGGTAGGGTTAATGTCAACGGCGGTGATGGGAGTAGATA
>JANZYY010000447.1 GCA_026419705.1 Fischerella sp. | reverse complement strand
AGCCAATACAGGTATCGTAGATTTTTACGGTATGAGACATTAAAAAGGCTCCTTACTGAAGTGTTCTTCTCTGCGAAAGAATCATAATCATGGCTTAGTTTACCGCAGTGGCTTAGTCGTCGTAATCAAAAGGCTACATAACTTTAAACAACGTAATAGGGATGGTCAATAGTCAATCCTCATTCGTCAATTTGTCATTTGTCATTGGTGAGTGGTTGGTTGTTGTAGAGACGCTTCAAGCAGCACATCTCTACATTGGTTAGGGTTATCCTCGCGATCGCTCCATCACCCCAGATCGTGAAAAAGTGCAAGGCGAGTACAAACATGGTATATTTACACTGGCACCGCCTAAAATTACAGAAGCAAATCAGCGAGTATCGAAATTAAGGCAGCGAAGAATACTGCTAAACCAGTTTCAGACGCTACCCATGTGCAACAAGCTCAAGCAGCATAGTTAACATTTCTCAACATCTCTCAAGTTTTTTCCTCATTGGTTGGTTTGGTGTGACATGATTTAACCGCCTTCGTTGTCTAGAATGCATTTTCCAGACCGCGATCGCGGTTTTTTTGTATGTAGAAAAAAACCTCACTTCCTCTATGCAAGTTCAGAGAAGGCAGGAGATGATAAGTAAAAAGGCTTAGCAGTTGCTCCCACAAGATTTTTCCAATACTTTTAGTCTTGCTACACTACTGCTTAATATTTACTTTATAAACGATCTCTTAGGCATGAAACGTGAAATGGTATAAGGTTTGAGTGTGATACATTCAATGGAAAACCCTTGTAAGTATCAAGGTGTACTCTAGAAAAATTTTGACAACTTTTTTACAAATTATTAGCAAATAATTAACTCTAACATAAACTCCTGATGTTATGGCAAGCAGTGCGTTACTATCCTAATATCCTAATAATGTAAACGTCATTACAAAAGCTTATGGAGCCAGAGACTTTACCAACTGAGGTGATTCTGACGCATCCACGTCAGTCTCTCGGGAGCATCCAACTTGACTGGATGCCACAACCAGGGAATTATCTAGACTTGGAAGGAAAAACATATGCCGTTTTAGAACGTCGCCATCGCTACCAACTGAAGGCAGGGCGCTATCGTTTACAGAAAATAGCTTTATACGTGCAGTTTGCTAAGCGCCCAGAAGAAAAAACTTGGATCAAGGGACGCTGGGTTATTGGCAATGCCAGCTGCCGCTACAATGCTAATTCAGAAATTATCCGCTGTGCAGTCAACCCAGAAGGTCCATGCGAATCTTGCCGCTTTTACGAAAAGTTGGGAGCTAGTAGTGAAGAGTAAGTAATGAGTTCACAGGGTCAGATTATAACTCTTCACCTTTGATTCAAAGCCGATAACTTTCTAAAACTTCTCCCACTTTTAAACGCGTACCATTCACAAAATCCCATCCTGACTGGGGACGTTTTCCAGGTAACTGAACTTCTCGTAACAGCAATAAACCCTCTCCAGTTTGCACGATCGCTCCTACTCCCTTGGCAATGTTTACTACTTCCCCTGGGCTACCTGATACTGGTGATAAATCAGATATTTTATCGCGTAATTCTTGAATTTCTAGTGGTAGTTCTTGCCAGTAAGCAGAACCAAGGGGAGCGGTTGCAGTAACTTTGAGTGGCTGGTTGCGAAAGCCCGTTATACAGTGAGGGTAAAAGGCTCTGATTTGATTGTGTAATTGTATAGCGCTCTTTGACCAATCCAGTTGATAATCTTCCTTTTGAATTAAAGGCGCATAAGTAGCTTCAGAATCATCTTGAGGAATTGGCTCAATTTCTCCACGTTCCAGCTTGAGTAAAGTTTTTACCAACAAATCTGCACCTATCGTTGCCAATTTCTCTGCTAAATCTTGGGCATTATCTAGTAAGCCTATCGGTATAGTGGCTTTTAGCAGCATTGCACCAGTATCCATCCCTGCATCCATCAACATTGTCGTGACGCCTGTTTCTTTTTCTCCGTGATAAAGGCACCACTGAATTGGAGCTGCACCCCGATACTTGGGTAAAATCGAGCCATGCACGTTCACGCAACCCAACTTGGGCATGTCCAAAATTTCTTGAGAGAGAATTTGCCCATAGGCAACAACCACAAACACATCAGCACCAATTTCTTGGAGCTGAGCAAGAATTTGGGTATCTTTTTTAACTCGTTGGGGTTGCCATACAGGTAAGTTACTAGCTCTAGCGACAGTTTTGACAGGTGAGGGTATAAGTTCATTCCCACGCCCGCGGCGCTTATCTGGTTGTGTAACCACTGCTAGTACTTGAAATTCTGAATAATTGAGCAACTTCTCCAAAGTCGGAACTGCAAATTGTGGAGTGCCAAAGAATACAATTTTCATGATAGTCATTAGTCATTGGTCATTAGTCATCCACTCCAGGATTGGGTGTTGGGTAATGGGTATTGGGAATAAGTGAAAATTCATCATTCATGATTGATTGTTCATCATTATTTATGCCCCAGTTTCTCTTTATTCTTAAAAATGAGCTGGTAGAGTTATCTTAGTGGAGTTATAATAAGTTTGCTAGATACTTAAAAATGCCTGTTGTATCTGTTTTCAGTAGGTTGAGCTTTCTGTATTTGTTTACAGCTTAGCCTTTTTGGGTCTAATACCTCAATTTAATTTAATTTTTATGTTCTAGAAGTCCGCAGTCTTCTAGTTAAGCTTAAAATAGTTCCCTCTAGCTAGAGTTTGAGTATTATCCTTTAAGTTTGCTTAGTTGAGCAATACTTCCGTCAAGTCAACGTCATCATGCCGCAATTTCACTATTGTCGGTATTATTACTCATCGTGTGTTTAAAAAAACAATGCCAGCCCGTCAATTGCTGAGTAGTCAATTGCTGAGTATCTGTACTATTTCCTCTTGCTCGCCCAAAAGCTATTACCTTAGTGTAGCTGGCTTTTAGTAGCGGCAAATACGCTAGTATCTTTTGGGCGTTGCTAATTTTATATATGATGTAGGATTTGGCGTTCTGCCAAAACGCTCGAATATCTTTTGCTAGCTATTCTAAATATTTATATTGCTGTAATTATTCATACATTTTTCTTGTAAAAATATGCAAAATTTAACAAATTCGCCTCCGAAGATCGGTTAGTTCCTTGTTATACATATAATCAAAGCCTGCTCCATAACTGTACTGGCATCACTCCTCACACAGCAACCGCCCTCTCAAGAGTCAAAAAAAATGCTTAAAAACCTTTTGCTGTCAGGATGGTTTCGCGTGCAACCATTCCTTATTTATGTTGCCGTTGTAACGCTGATTGCACCCCTAATGGCCACATCTAGTCACTCTACCTCAGCGCGATCGCAAGCAGCTAAAAACACCTCCGTGACAATGGCATCTGACTCTGTGTTAATTACAGCAAGTGCCAATCAAGCAGCTACTGCTAAGACAGTATCAAAAGTTGCTACAACTTCTCCTTTGGTAGATAAACCTGGCTCTGTAATCACGTCTGGGGCTGTTGTGGATGAGCTGCAAATATTACAAATAGATAACATTGAGTCTTGGACAGCGAAAGATGATTCTCTATCAACGAAGGGACTACCAAACAGCAACTCATTAACGGTTTCTTTGTCTCAAGGGCTGTCTACTAGTCAATTGGGTTTAGTGGAAAGATTAAAACTTGCTAAACTACAATCTTTACCGAGAGAAAATAACTATTTGTCTATGGATAAGCCTGCTGCAGAATCACCAAAAGCAGCGACGATCGCGCCTGTAAGCAGGGAATCGCAGCCGGATGATAGGGAAGTACCTGTTACAGAAGAATCCGAACAGACACAAACACAGCAGCAAGATCCGATTGGAAGTCCTCATCCTGTTCCCTGGGATTGGATCTTGACTACTCACCAAACTATTAGTTCTCAAGGTGTTTCTGGAGTGCGTTATTACCGCAGCCTACCAGTAGTTTCTCCAGATGGCAGGTATGCTGTTTACAGCCGCGTGCAATTAGAAGTAAAACCAGAACTTTACAACAGCCGTGTGAGCAGTGTTTTGTTTATTGAAGACAGACAAACAAGAAAATTGCGGGTCTTGTCTTCAACTTCCCGGAACATGGATGCTTTATTAAACACCAAGGCCGATCAAGATGCGAATGGAGAAGGAACTATTGGAGTATTAGTTCCAGTCAGTTGGTCCGAAAGTGGCGATCGCTTTTTAGCACGTCAGTTTGAG
Organism: Fischerella sp.; assembly: GCA_026419705.1. Classification (GTDB taxonomy): domain Bacteria; phylum Cyanobacteriota; class Cyanobacteriia; order Cyanobacteriales; family Nostocaceae; genus PCC9605. Next base: position 535 of record JANZYY010000447.1, on the reverse strand, counting down.
GGGGTATTTAATACCTCTGATGCTACAGATCGGGCGCTAATTTGGGATCGACAAAGCGATCGCACTAACACAGTTTCTCCTACCTCTGAAGAACAGGAACACGAGAAGATAGCTGTACTTTTAGGTTGGAGTAAAAGCCAACCGAGTAACGTCCTGTTTCGTACTGGTGAGATCGGCCAAGAAGATTGGCTCGTGCTAGCAGTTTCTGATGATGGTAGGACCGTGATTGCAACACAGACCGATCGACCAGTGACATTTGGTAAAAAAGTGAAAGAAGTTTGGGGTAAACCCCAAGTTGCTTATCGATGATTCTATACAATAAACATTTGGTGAAAAAGGATTTGCCAGAGGCGCTGTTTGAAGCGTCCGGTCAAAGATGTTGGGAACGCATAATTTAATTTATTTCCCCAATTTCCCCAGGTGTTTAGTGAGCCAAAATAGAGTGTGGTTAGCAACAGCAGGAAGAGCGGAGATTATACCGTTTCTCCAAAAAATGACTGCAAATGTTCTTGGTTGGTAGTGAGTACTTAAGTAC